>NZ_JBHUWW010000069.1:0-45477 GCF_042669755.1 Kitasatospora sp. NPDC057223
GGCGGGCGGTTAAGGCGGTCAGCGCTTGGCGTCGGCGGGGACGGCGGCCGGCTCGGCGGGCCCGGCCGCCGGGGCCTGGCGCAGGGCGCCGGCGCTCAGCACCAGGGCCGCGGTCAGTGCGGTGACCAGGGCGAACGAGACGGTCAGCGAGGTGGCCTGGGCGACCACGCCGATGATGGCCGGGGCGACCAGGCCCGAGGTGTAGGTGACGGTCGCGACACCGGCGATGGCCTGGCTGGGGTTGCCGCCGGTGCGCCCGGCCGCCGCGAAGGCGAGCGGTACGACGACGGCGATGCCGATCCCGATCAGCGCGAAGCCGGGGATGGCCAGGTACGGGGTGTCGGCGATGATCACCAGGACGCCGCCGACGGTGGCGATCACCCCGCTGATCCGGGCCGCCGGAACCGGTCCGAGCCGGCTGATCACCGCGTCCCCGGCGAGCCGGCTGACGGTCATGGTGAGCGCGAAGGCGGTGTACGCGGCGGCGGCGACGCCGGCCGAGGCGCCGGTGACGTCCTTCAGGTAGACACCGCTCCAGTCCATCGAGGCGCCCTCGGCGAACACCGCGCAGAAGCCGACCAGGCCGATCGCCAGCGCACTGCGCGGCGGCAGGGCGAAGCGCGGCGGCGCCTCCTCCTCGGCGCCGGCCCGGAAGTCCGGCAGCCGGGAGGCGATCAGTTGCGTGGCGAGGACCAGGACCAGCGAGGTGACGGCCAGCTGGAGCCGGGGGTCGAACTCCTGGTGGACGGCCAGGACGCCGAAGGCGGAGGCGACCAGGCCGCCCGCGCTCCACATGCCGTGCAGACCGGACATGATCGAGCGGCCGAGGAGCCGTTCGATCTCCACGCCCTGGGCGTTCATCGCCACGTCCGCCGTGCCGGCGGTGGCGCCGAAGACCAGCAGGGCGAGGCAGAGGGCGACCAGTGACGGCGCCAGCACGGGCAGCGTCAGCGCGAGGCACCAGAGCGTGATCAGCACGCGGACGGCGGCGCGGCCGCCGTAGCGGTGGACGAACCGGCCGGCCAGCGGCATGGCGAGCGACGACCCGAGGGCCGGCATCACCAGGGCCAGGCCGAGCTGGCCGGGGCTGAGGTCCAGGTGCTGGCGGATCCAGGGGATGCGGGTGGCGAAGGTGCCGGCGACCGCTCCGTGCACGGCGAAGACCAGGGCGATCGCCACTCTGGCCCTTCGGGGGTCCTTCATGATCTCGGGCATCCGACGCTTCCTCCGGGTCGCGCGACCCGCGCGACAGTGCCGTCCGTGGACGGGGGTGCCCAGTCGGGCTCCCGATCCGATAAATTATCAGGAAGGGACCCTGATAGAAATACCCGGACCCGGACGTTCTGGAAGGATGCAGCCTCATGACAACCGCGCGAACGGCCACGCCGAGCACCGCCCGGGCCATCAACGACCGGCTGGCACTCAACCTGCTGCTCGATCAGGGCCCGCTCACCGCGACCGAGCTGCGCGAACTCACCGGCTTGTCCCGGCCCACCGTCTCCGACCTGCTGGAGCGGCTGCAGCGCAGTGGCCTGGTCGTCCAGTCCGGCGAGCGCGGCGAGCAGCGCCGCGGCCCCAACGCCCGGCTGTACGCCCTGGTCGCCTCCCGCGCCCACATCGCCGCCATCGACGTCCGCTCGGTCGGCATCAGCCTGGTCATCGCCGACCTGGCCGGCCGCACCCTCGCCACCGCCGAGATCGCCGCCGCCGACCCGGCCGGCCCCGGCGGCACGGCCGGCCTCGCCGCGCGCACCGTCCGGACCCTGCTCGACACCGCCCGGCGGGCCGGTGTCGAGCACCTGCACACCGTCGCCGTCGGCGTCCCCGGCCTGGTCGACCCGGCCACCGGCCGCCTCAGCAACATCGGCGGCCTCCCCGGCTGGCACACCGAACTCCTCGCCCTGCTGCGCGAACTCCCCGGCACCGCGCTGATCCTGGAGAACGAGGTCAACCTCGCGGGGGTCTCCGAACACCGGATCGGCGCCGCCCGCGACCGCGACACCTTCGTACTGATCTGGCTCGGCCACGGGGTCGGCGCCTGCGTCGTGCTGGACGGCAAGGTCCGGCGGGGGGCCTCCGGCGGCACCGGCGAGATCGGCTTCCTGCCCGTCCCCGGCACCGGCGGGCTGCCCACCGCGACCGGCTGCGAGGGCGGTTTCCACGCCCTCGCCGGCAGCGGCAGCCTCTGCGACCTCGCCCGCAGCCACGGGCTGCCCGCCGACGCGGCGGGCGACGCACCCGCCGCCGAGGCCGTCGTCACCGCGGCGCTCGCGGCGGGCCCGGCCGGCGACGCCTTCCTGGACGCCTACGCCGAGCGGGTCGCCATCGGCGCCGCCGCCATGAGCGTGGTGCTGGACCCGGGCTGCGTCGTCCTCGGCGGCGAGGTCGGCCGCGCCGGCGGCGCCGAACTCGCCGACCGGGTCGGGCGCCGGCTGGCCCGGCTGATCCCGCTGCGCACCGAAGTACGGGCCGGGGAGGTCGGCGGGCACGCCGTGCTCGACGGCGCCGTGCTCACCGCCTGCGACGCGGTGCGCCGGGAGGTCTTCGGCGGGCCGTGAACGGGCCGTGGCCCGGTGCCTCAGCGCGCGCCGCCGACCGGCGCGGACCGCGCGTCGGGCGCTTCGGGCACCGACAGGGCGGGCGTGCCCACCACCACGGCGGCGACCAGGCCGGTCACCAGCAGCACCCCGACGGCGATCCGGCCGCACACCGTCCGCAGCGGCACCCGGCCGGGCCGGGGCGGGGCGACGTTGCTCGCGTACCGCTCGTGCGGCCGCGCGTCGGAGACGAACGCGAACGGCACCCGTTCTGCCGCCTGGGTCATCGCCTGGAGTCCTTCCGTCGGTCGGGGCCGGTCCGCGCCACGGGCAGCTGCTGCCCGATTCGGGCAGTTTACGCCGGAAATACGGCTGAACATCCGTTATCCGGCCTACCGGTCGGCGCCGGAGACCCGGCGGTCCGCTTCGCCCCCGGCCCACGCGGTACGGCAGGATGGCCGCGACAGGGGATCACCGAACCACCGCCAGGAGTCGCACCATGGGCCTGCCCGCGCCGGTCAACCCGTACCGCATCGGCGAGGCCGCGGCGATGCTCGGCGTCAGCGCCGACACCATGCGCCGCTGGGTCGACGCCGGCCGGGTCGCCGCCGAACGCGACGAGCACGGCCACCGGATCATCCCCGGCGCCGAACTGGCGGCCTTCGCACGCGAACTGGCCCGCAGTGAGAGCGCCGAGGCCGAGGGACGCCCGTCCTCCGCCCGCAACCGCTTCCCCGGCATCGTGACCAACGTCGTCCTGGGGGACGTCGCCGCGCAGGTCGAGATCCAGGCCGGCCCGTTCCGGGTGGTGTCGCTGATCAGCCGGGAGTCGGCCGAGGAGCTCCGACTGGTGCCCGGGGCCGCCGCGACGGCCGTGATCAAGTCCACCAACGTGATGATCGAACGCGCCTGACGGACCGCCCGGCCCCAGCACCCCACCGCCGAGAAAGAGGTCGCAGCAGTCATGCCCCAGCAGTCCCAGCCCGCCGCCCGCCGCCCTGTGCTGGCCGTCGCGCACCGGGGCGACCCGTACCGGTACCGGGAGAACACCCTGCGCTCGGTCGGCTCCGCCCTCGCGGCCGGCGCCGACGCCGTCGAGGTGGACGTCCGGCTGACCCGGGACGGCGTGCCGGTCCTGCTGCACGACGCCACCCTGGAACGGCTCTGGGGCGACCCGCGCCCGCTGCGCACCGTCACCCTCGACCAGCTCGACGCCGTCGGCCCGGCGGACGACGGCGTGCCGACCCTCGCCGCCGCCCTCAAGGCGGTCGCCGCGGCCCCGGCCGCCAAACTGCTGATCGACCTGGACGACGCGGGCCCGGCCGCCGCCGCGCTCGCCGCCGTCACCGGCCTCGGCGCCGAGCGGCAGGTCGCCTACTGCGGGCCCGCCACCGCGATGCTCGCCGTCCGGGCGCTGGCACCCGACGCCGAGATCGCCCTCACCTGGAAGCAGCCACAGCTGCCCGATCGGGCCCTGCTGGCCGACCTGCGCCCGCGCTACGTCAACCCGCCGTTCGGCCTGGCCGGCCCCGAGTTCGTCGCCGCCGCCCACGAGCAGGGCCTCGCCGTCAGCACCTGGACCGCCGACCTGCGCCGCACCATGCGCCGGCTGCGCCGGGTCGGCGTCGACTCGATCACCAGCAACCGGATCACCGTCCTGCGGGCCGTCCTGGACAGCGGCCGGTGACCGGCCGGACACCCGGCCCCGCCGTGCTGGGCACCCGGGAGCTCGGCCGCGCCCTGCTGGCCCGCCAGCACCTGCTGGAACGCTCCGCGATGCCGCCCGCCGCGATGATCGGCCACCTGCTCGGCCTCCAGGCGCAGGCCGCCCCGCAGCCGCCCTACCTCGGGCTCTGGTCCCGCCTGGACGGCTTCGCCCACGGGCAGCTCACCGAGCTGATCGAGCGCCGCGAGGTCGTCCGGATCGCCCTCCAGCGCGGCACCATCCACCTGGTCACCGCCGACGACTGCCTGACCCTGCGCCCGCTGCTGCAACCCGTGCTCGACCGGGCGCTGCGCACCGGCTACGGCAAACGCCTGACCGGCCTCGACCTCGACGCGCTCACCCGGGAGGGCCGCGCGCTGGTCGAGGAGCAGCCGCGGACCTTCCAGCAGCTCGGCACCCTCCTCGGCGAGAGCCGCCCCGGCCGGGACCAGGCCGCGATGGCGCAGGCCCTCCGCTGCCGGCTGCCCCTCGTCCAGGTACCGCCGCGCGGGATCTGGGACCGCGGCGGCCCGGCCGCGCACACCACCGCCGAGCACTGGCTCGGGCGCTCCCTCGACCCCGCCCCGGCCCTCGCCGGCACGGTGCTCCGGTACCTCGCCGCCTTCGGCCCGGCCACCGCCGCCGACGTGCAGAAGTGGTGCGGGCTGACCAGGATCGCCCCGGTGCTGGCCGGGCTGGCCCCGCAGTTGGCGACCTTCCGCGACGAACGGGGCAAGGTGCTGTACGACCTGCCGGACGCCCCGCGCCCCGGCGCCGGGGCCCCCGCACCCGTCCGGCTGCTCGCCCCGTTCGACAACCTGCTGCTCTCGCACGCCGACCGCAGCCGGATCCTGCCCGAGGAGTACCGCTCCCGGGTCATGACGGTGAACGGCCTCATCCCCGGGACCCTGCTGGTGGACGGACTCGTCGCGGGCAGCTGGGAGCTGACCACCGGCCCGGCCGGCCGCAGGCTCGTCCTGGTACGGCCCTTCGCCTCACTGGCCCGTCAGGACAGGGCGGCCGCCGAGGCGGAGGCCGGGCGGCTGCTGGCGTTCGCCGGCGATGACGGCGACGTCCTGATCGAGGCGCCGGACGCGCGGTAGCCCCCGGCGGACACGACCGCCACCCATCCGGGCCGGTGACCGCTCCGAATGGCCGTTGTGGCCAACGACAGAGCGTCCGCCGAGGAGCGTGCCACGACGCTGCTCCGCCACGGGACGTGGATGCCTCCGCTGCCTGTCGCCGCCCTCGGGACGCGTGAGCGAAAGGAGCACGGGAACCGGTGACGATGCCTCACCTGTGGCGCCACCTGTGGACGCGTCCGGGCACCGCCGCCGACCTGGCGGCCCTGCTGGTCCTGATCTCGGCCGACCGCCTGCCCGGCGAGCCGGCCCTCACCCCGCAGGCGCTGCACCGGGCCCTCGCCGCCGGCCCGGCCCGGCGGCCGGGCGGGCGCGGAGCGGCGGCGGTGGAGCGGACGGAGGTCGTCCACGACGGCTCCGGGCAGCTGCTGGGCGCCGTCCGCTTCAGCCGGGAGCCCGACGGCACCGGAGCGTCGATCCGGTGGCTGCACGCGCTGGAGGACCGGGCGGTCGCCGACGCGCTCGTCCGCCTCGTCCTGGACCACGCCCCCCGGTGCACGGTGTACGCCTTCGCCGGGGCCTCGCCGCTGCCGCCGGGCCTGCCCGGGCTGCCCGTCCACGACCGGGCCGTCACCCGCGCGGCCCTGGAGGCGGCGGGATTCCGCACCGACGGCCAGTGGCTCTACCTGCACCGGCAGTTGCCCGGCCATGGCGTGACGGGGGCAGTGCCGCCCCCCGTGCGGCCCGAGCCCGCCGGCCGCTGTTCCACGGGGGCCGGACCGGCGGACGCCGACGGCGCCACCTGGTGGATCGACGCCGAGGACCTCGGCCGGCACGACGGCGACCCCTACCTCGCCCGGTGCTGCCTGGACGAGACGCTCGCCGGCCTGGCGGCCCGCGGCGCACGCGACGTGATCTGCTGCGTCGACAACCTCGCGGCCGGCGTCTCCACCACCCGTACGGTCCTCTACGACTGCGGCTTCGACGAGGTCGACGTGCTCCAGTCGTTCGTGTGCCGGCGGTGACGCCGGCCGTCAGGGCGACGCCGGGAGCGCCGCCAGTGCGGCGCGCGCCCGGGGCGCCCACAGCGGGCTGAAGTACGGGTCGATGGCGAGCGCCTCGGTGAGGTGGCCGCGGGCCGCCGCGGTGCGGCCGAGAGCGAGTTCGATCTCGCCGCGGTGGAAGGCGAACTGGGCGTTGCGCCAGCCGCCGCGCTGGGCCCGATCCGCCAGTTCCAGTGCCTCGCCGTCGGCTCCCTGGCGGTGCAGCGCCCAGGCCAGGGCGTCGGCGACCAGGGCGTTCTGCCGGCGTTCCCACTCGCCGCGCAGCAGACGGACGGCGGTGGCGGGATCGCCGTGGTCGGCCTGGTACTGGCCCGTGGCCAGGTCGTCGACGACACCGTTGGCCTCCGCGAGACGCTGTTCGGCCTCCAACAGGAGGTACTGCTGCCGGGCCTCCCCGGGGCGGCCCAGGGACTCCTGGAGCTCGCCCAGTTCCAGCAGGTACTGGGGGAGCGGGACTCTCGCGACGGCCTCGGTGTAGTCGCGCACCGCCGCGTCGGTGTCACCGAGGGCGGCCTCCGCCCGGGCCCGGCCGGCCAGGGCCGGGGTGTAGCCGGCATCCGTTGCGAGGGCCTGCCGGTAGCCGGCGAGCGCGTCGCGGGTGCGGCCGCCGGTGCGGTCGAGTTCGGCGATCTGGTACTGGCAGAAGGCCTGGTCGGCGGGGTCGTAGGCACCCGCGAGCGCCTGTTGGAGCGCCAGGCGGGCGTCGTCGGTGCGGCCGTGCTGCTCCAGGTCGTAGGCGGCCCGGGTGAACGAGGCCGTGCCGGGGCGGCGGTCCAGCAGGTCCTGCACGGCCTCGGTGGCGCCGGTGTCGTCGCCGAGCTGGGTGCGGGCGTCGGCGAGCACGGCGTACGCGGCCCAGTGCGCCGGGGACACCGCGATCGCCTGCCCGGCGAAGTCGCGGGCCTCGGCGAACAGATGGCGCGCGTTGGCGAGCGCACCGAGACCGGTCAGGGCTTCCACGTTGCCGTCCGGCGTCAGCGTCATCGAACGCCGCAGCGCCTCCTCCGCCTTCGGGTAGTAGGACGGGTCGGCGGTGAGCCGGGCCTGCTCGACGTACTCCCCGCCGAGCCGGGCCCAGCCGGCGGCGTCCCCGGGCAGGGCGCGCAGCCGCTGCTGGTCGGCGGCGACGGCCCGGGGGAGGGAGCCGGCGGCGACCGGGGCACCGGTGTCGTGACGCGGGCCGCCGGCGGAGGCGGCGCCGGGGGCTCCGCCGCGGCCGGTCGCGCCGAGCACGGTGAGGCCGCCGCACAGCACGGCCGTGGTGAGCAGGAGGGGCAGGCGTCGCACAGCAGGCCTTTCGGGTCGTACGGCGGGCGGGCCGTGGTGCGGGCGGGCGGTGGGGGTGCGGGCGGGCGGTGGTGCGGGCGGGCGGTGCTCCACCGCCCACCCGCTCACGGCCGGTGCCTAGTTGGGCTGGTTGACGGCCTTGTCGTAGGGCAGTGCGACGTACGGGAAGGCGGCTCCGAACGGCTTGTCGGCGGCGTTGACCTTGTCGCCGGCGGCGAGCGCGCCGATCAGGTTGCCCGGGGTGGCGCCCTCCATCACCTGCAGGGCGATGTCGACGACGTCGTCGGTCAGGCGGCGCCCGTTCGGGAAGCCCTGGAAGTCGCCGGCGAGGACGCCGAGCCGGTTGGGGGCGGGGCTCACCGGGGTGGACATGTTCAGTCGCAGCTCCTCGGCGGGGACGAACCTCTTCGGGTTGATGTCCTGGTTCAGCAGCTGCGAGTTCAGGTCCACCTGGTAGGGGCCGCCGGTGGCCTTCGCGATACCGGTCAGGAAGATCTCCTGGAGGTCGGTGCGCGGGGTGGCCGGCGCAGGCAGGCCGTAGATGGCCTGGATCAGCTGCGGCACCTCCGGGTTCAGCACCTTGGCGACCACCGCGGGCTGGTTGTGGTCCTCCGACGGCGGCAGCGAGTTGAAGGCGTCCTTGAGGCCGGCCGGCAGCACGACCTCGTTGACCAGCGGGTTGCCGAGCCGCGACACCTGCACGTACTTGCCGGTCGGCTCGGCCTTGCCGGGGCTGAGCTTCAGCGTCTGCTTCTCGGTGCTGCTCCACACCCCGATGACCGGGTTGCGGCTCGGGTCGCCCTTGTACGCGAGCGCGCTCTTGGGCACCTGGATGGACAGCGTGTTGACGTTGTACCCGGCCAGGGTGTTCTGGCCGACCTCGGAGAGGTTCCCGCCGTAGAGCAGGTCGAAGACGCGCAGGTCGAGGAAGAACGGGTCGGCGGCCTGGGTGGCCACGGTCTGCCCGCCGCCGGGCAGTTGGACGGTCGCCTGGCTGCGCAGCTGCCCGTAGTTCGGCATCGAGGCCCGGCCGGTGTCGGAGGGCGCGGCGGTGCCGTGCTCGACCAGGGTGACCGGGTCGCAGCCCCGGCGCAGCTCCTGGAGCGTGTAGTACTGGCGGAAGAGCAGCGTCGGGTCGGTGAGGTTGTTCACCACGCCGTTGTTGTAGAGGAAGGTGCTGGTGCCGCGCTGGTCCTCGGTGTGGAAGGTCCAGCGGTACGTCACGTCCGGCTTGCCGGTGCCCTGCGAGTCGATGTTGATGTCGTAGTGGGCGCCGTCGGCCCAGGGGTAGAAGTTGGGCCCGCCGTTGGGCTCCTGGAACGGCAGCCAGTTGGCGACCAGGGTGACGGTGTCCTGGTTGTCCGGGCTGGTGAAGGCGTACACGTCGGTGTTGTCGACCTGCGGGTCGGCGGCGATCAGCGGTGCCTCGCGGTGGCTGGAGGCGCTGCTGACGCCGGCTCCGGTGCCGAGCAGCGCGGTGCCGGCCAGCGAAAGGCTCATCGCGGTCAGGGCCGCCGCGGCACGGGCGGGGGAACTCGACCGGGCGGGTCGGCGCGTGACATTCATGGGGTGGGGGTTCTCGCTTCCTGACGGGCAGCATCCGCCCCGGGCCGGGAGGGCCGCGGAGGGATCCGGCTGGGCAGCCGCATTCGGCACTGTGGACCGGACTTCACGGACTGTTCGGCGGCGACAGGGGTGTGGACGGCCGTCCTCACCCGCGTGGTCCAGGCCTGTCACCCGGCCGGCTCGATAAACGCCACTCCACGTGCCCGGGGCGGGCTCCCGACCGGCGCCTGCGGCCTGTAGAACTCACATCCGGCACCGGTACCCCGTGCGGGTGACGCTGCGCCCCGGGCCGGAGTGGTGGTGGCACAACGGCCCTACCGGCCGCAATGGTTGCCCGGCGGGAACCAACCCCGGTGCCCCCTTCCCGGTCAGCCCCTCCACGGAGGCGCGGCGGCCGTCCCCCCTTGCTCGGAGGCAATGCGTGGCGCTCCCACGAGTTTTCGTAACGACAGGTGTGGCGCTCTCGGGCGCGGTATGGCTGCTGGCCGTGGCCGCACCGGTCGCGGACGCCCACCCGCTGGGGAACTTCTCCCTCAACCACTACCTCGGTCTCACCGTCCGCCCCGCCGCGGTCGAGGTCCTCGCGGTCACCGACAGCGCCGAGATCCCCACCCTCCAGGAGCGGCCGCGGGTCGACCGGAACGCGGACGGCACGGTCGACGACGCCGAGCGCGCCGCCTGGGCGGCGGACCGGTGCGCGCAGACCACGCGGAACCTCACCCTCACCACCGGTCCGTCGGCCCGGCCCGCCTCCTGGACGGTGCGCTCCGCGGAGTTCCGCTACGAGGACGGTGCGGCGGGCCTGCGGACCAGCCGGCTCGAATGCCGGCTCGACGCCCCCGTCGCCGTCACCCCGGCGGGAACCACGATGCGGGTGTCCAGCGGCACCGACCCCGGCCGGGTGGGCTGGAACGAGATCACCGCGCGGGGCGACGGCGTGCGGCTCGACCACGCGGACGTCCCCGAGGTGTCGGTGTCCAAGGAGCTCCGCGACTACCCGCGCGATCTGCTGGACGACCCGAGCGGTGTCACCCGGGCCGAGTTCCACGCCGTGCCCGGCGGGTCAGCGGCCGCCCCGCCGGGCACGGTCACCGGGCCCCACCGCTCGGGCCCCACCGCCTGGCTCGCCGCGCTCGACACCCGCCTCACCGCCCTCGGCGCCGCCCGGCACCTCACCGTCCCGCTCGGGCTGCTCGCGGTGCTGCTCTCGATCGTGCTGGGGGCGGGGCACGCCCTGCTCCCGGGACACGGCAAGACCGTGATGGCGGCGTACCTGGCGGGGCGGCGCGGCAGCACCCGGGACGCGGTCACGGTCGGCGCCACGGTGACGGTCACCCACACCGCCGGGGTGCTCGTGACCGGCCTCTGCCTGACCGCGTTCTCCTCGCTGGCGGGCGACGTCCTGCTCGGTTGGCTCGGGGTGCTCAGCGGCGCCCTGGTGGCCCTGGTCGGGGCCGGACTGCTGCGGGAGGCCCTGCGACGGGCACGGGCGGGCCGGGCCCGGGGCGGTGCCGGGGACCACGCGGAGCGCCGGCCCGCGCGGGAACTCGTCCACGCGGGCGCCGCTGCCGCGCCGGCCGACCGTCACCACCACTCCGGGGACGACCACGGGCACCGTGATCATGACCACCACGACCATGACCACCACGACCATGACCACCACGACCATGACCACCACGACCACGGGCACCATCACCACCACCCGCACGGAGGCGGGAGGCCGGGCCGGCGCGGGCTGATCGGACTGGGCATCGCCGGGGGCCTGGTCCCCAGCCCGTCGGCCCTGGTCGTCCTGCTCGCCGCGGTGGCCCTGGGCCGCACACTGTTCGGCGCGGCCCTCGTGCTGGCCTACGGCCTGGGCATGGCCGCCACCCTCACCGCCGTCGGCCTGCTGCTCGTGCGCCTGGGCGACCGCCTCGCCGGCCTGGCCGAGGGGCCCGTCGTCGGGCGGCTGCGCCGACTCGCCCCCTACACGGCCCTGATGACGGCCCTGCTCGTCCTGACGGTGGGCACGGGACTCATGCTCCGCAGCCTGCCGTCCACCCTGTGAACCGCTCCGACCGCCGAGCTCCTGGAGAATCCGTGGCACCGCCCCTGCCGTCCCGCCTGCTGCCCCTGCTGTGTCCGGTCCTGCTCTGCCTGCCCCTGCTGGCCGCGTGCGGTGGCGAGCCGGACGGCAGCTTCGACGCGCAGCCCGGTACCCCGTCACCGACCTGTCTGCCGCACCAGAGGCAGAGCCCGGGAGTCCGGTACACGGGTGGTCAGGCGTCCGATCCGAGAGCCGTCCTGGAGATGATGCGCTTCTACACCGCCCACGGCACCAAGGTCTTCTGCGACGGCGGGCCGGCCACGGCCACCGACCGGCAGTGGACCGGTCTCTACGGCAGGCTCGGCGGTGATCCCAGCCACGTGCCGCCGCGCTGAAGGGACAGAAACGCCACAAAGTCAGTAAATCGGAAATTCTATCTGACATGTGCTGAGATGGGGCTGAACGGACGGCGGGCAACGGCGGAGGTGGGAATGTCGACGGAGCCTGAACCCCCGGCGGGCAAGCCGGCGGCGGGCGGACCGGTGGCGAACGGGCCCGCGACGGGCACGCGGCCCGAGGACCGGCGCAGGCCCGACCAGGTGCTGCCTCCGGCCGTCCGGGCCGCCGCGGCGTGGTCGGCGGCGGTCATCCTCTTCATCACCGTCGCCGGACTGGTCGTCTACGCCCTGGTCGCACTGCGGGCGGCCACCATTCCGATGATCCTGGCGCTGCTCGGCACCGCGCTGCTGCACCCGCTGATGCCCTGGCTGCTCCGGCGCGGGATGGGGCGCGGCGCGGCGGCCGGACTGACCTGCGTCGGTCTCGTCGCCCTGGCCGGGGTGGTGCTCGCCCTGCTGGTCAACTCCCTGGCGCACAGCGCCGGGGAGATCGCCTCCTCGCTCAAGGACGCCGGCAACCAGCTGGCCGACTGGCTCGGCCCGGCCGGCGAGAAGATCCAGAGTTCGCTGCAGAACGCCTCCGGCGAGGGCAGTTCGCTGGTGAGCTCGCTCGCCGGGGGCGTGCTGTCCGGCCTCGGCGTGGCGACCCAGCTCATCACCGGCGGCGTGCTCGCCCTCGCGCTGGTCTTCTTCTTCCTGCGGGACGGCGACCGCACCGCCGACAGCGTCCGCTCCTACCTGCCCGGCCGCGCGGCCGAAACCGTCATCGCCTGCGGCCGGGAGGCCTTCGACGCGATGGCGGGCTTCATGCGCGGAACCACGGTGATCGCCATGATCGACGCCGTCTTCATCACCATCGGGCTCCTCGTCCTGGGGGTCCCCGGTGCCCCCGGGCTCGGCGCACTGGTCTTCATCGGCGCGTACATCCCCTACGTCGGCGCGTTCCTCTCGGGCACCGTGGCGGTCCTGGTCGCACTCGCCGACGGCGGCGTGGCCACCGCGCTGTGGGCGCTCGGCATCGTGCTCGCCGTCCAGGCGATCGAGGGCTACGTCCTCCAGCCGCTCATCCAGAGCAGGACGGTGCAGCTGCACCCGGCCACCATCATGGTCGTGGTGGTGGCCGGCGGGGGAGTCGCCGGCGTCATCGGCGCGCTGCTCGCGGTGCCGGTCTGCGCCGCCGGGCTCGGCATCATCTCGGTGCTGCGCGGCACCGGGAAGCCCGTGGCCGCCGAGGCCGCACCGTGACCGCCGTCCCCGGACCGCAGTGACCGCAGGGCCCGCAGTGACCACCGTGGCTGCCGCGACCGCCGTGACCGTCCGGCCCGGCTGACGCCGCGTCAACCGCGTGGGTAGCCTCTCAGGGTCGCCGCCCGCCAGCCGCCCCGGAGGTCCGCCATCGTGCTCCAGCCCCACCCGCCGATCGAGCCCTACGCCCACGGCCTGCTCGACGTCGGCGACGACAACCGGGTGTACTGGGAGACCTGCGGCAACCCCGGGGGCAAGCCCGCGCTCGTCGTCCACGGCGGCCCCGGCTCCGGTCGCAACCCGGGCAGCCGCCGCCTGTTCGACCCGGAGCTCTACCGGGTCGTCCTGTTCGACCAGCGCGGCTGCGGGCGGAGCCTGCCGCACGCCGCCGACCCGGCGACCGGCCTGGAGCACAACACCACCGAGCACCTGATCGCCGACATGGAGCGCCTGCGCGAGCACCTCGGCATCGACCGGTGGCTGCTGTACGGCGGCTCCTGGGGCTCCACCCTGATCCTCGCCTATGCCGAGCGGTACCCCGAGCGGGTCTCCGAGATCGTCATCGTCGGCGTCACGACGACCCGGCCGGAGGAGACCGACTGGCTCTACCGGGGGGCGGGCCGGCTGCTCCCGGGGCCGTGGGAGGCCTTCCGGGACGCGCTGCCCGCCGAGGACCGCCAGGGCGACCTGGTCGCCGCGTACAGCCGCCGGCTGAACAGTCCGGACGGGCCGACCAGGCTGGCGGCGGCGCGGGACTGGTGCGCCTGGGAGGACGCCGTGATCGAGCACGAAGTCCTCGGCAAGCCCGGCCAGTACAGCGACCGTCCGGAGGCGGACCTGGTCGCGTTCGCCCGGATCACCGCGCACTACTTCGCCCACGACGCCTGGATCGAGGACGGCCGGCTGCTCCGCGAGGCGGACCGGCTGGCCGGTATCCCCGGCGTCCTGATCCACGGGCGGCTCGACCTGGCGGCCCCGCTCAGGACGGCCTGGGAGCTGGCCAGGGCCTGGCCCGACGCCGAACTGACGGTCATCCGGGACTCCGGCCACACCGGCAGCCCCGCCATGCGCGCGGCGGCGCTGGAGGCGATCGAGCGCTACGCGCGGCCGGCCGGCGGGGGCAGCGTCGGCTGACCCGGGCCGTCGAGGGCGTCCGTACGGGCCTCAGCGGCTTCCCGGCCCGGGACGGCCGGCACCCGCTCAGGCGGCGAGGCCGTCCGCGCGGAACGCGATCAGGGCGATGTCGTCCCGGATGTCGGTGACCTGGGCGAGCAGGTGGTCGCAGAACTCCTCCAGCGGCAGGCCGCGGGCCCCGCCGGCCGTGGCCGCCAGCCGGGCGAGGCCCGCAGCGAGGTTCTCGCCCGGCACCTCGACCAGCCCGTCCGTGTAGAGGACCAGCGTGTCACCGGGGCCGAGAGCGGTGCGGTGGGTGCGGCGCGGCTCGCCGGGCGCGACACAGAGCGGCACGTCCGCGTCGGGGGCGGCCAGCAGCCGGGGCTCGCCGCGCGCCGGGACGAGCAGCGGCGGCGGATGCCCGGCGTTGGACCAGGCGGCCGTCCAGCCCTCGCCGGCGCGTGCCAGGTGCAGGTGCACGGCGGTGGCGAAGGACGCCACGCCGAGCCCCTCGGCGGCGGCGTCCAGCCCGGCCAGCGTGTCGGCGGGGGTGTGCAGGTGGGTGCGGTTGTAGGCGACGGCGCGCAGCATCGAGCGCAGCTGCCCCATCGTGGTGGCGGCGGTGAGGTCGTGGCCGGCCACGTCACCGATGGTCAGCGCGAGCGAGTCGTCGGGCAGGACGAAGGCGTCGTACCAGTCACCGCCCACCTCGGCGGTGCGGCTGCTCGGCTGGTAGCGGGCGGCGATCTCCGCACCGGGCACGCGCGGCGGCTCGGTGAGCAGCGCACGCTGGAGGACGAGCGCCGTGTGGCGGGTGCGCTGGAGTTCCAGCGCCTGGCGCAGCGGGGTCTGGGCGTGCTGGAGGACTTCCTGGAGCAGGTCGATGTCGGCGCGGCCGGGCGGCGGGTTGCCCTCGCAGCCGGCCGCGGCGGCGAGCGCGACGGCGCTGCCGTCGATGACGACCGGAAGCAGGGTGAGGCTGGTGGCGCCGGCCTCGTCCAGCCAGCGGGCGGACTCCTCGGGGACGAGGCCGTCCGGCACGCGGCCCGCCGGGAAGGTCAGCAGCACGGGCGTACGGTCGGCGACGGCCTGCCGGGCCTGCGGCCCGAGCCGGAAGGTCTGCCGGTCGAGCGGCGGCAGCGGCGGCAGTCCCGCCCGGGCCGTGGACGCGATCCGGGTGCCGGTGAGCTCGCCCGCGCCGTTCGGCGGGGTGTGGCCGGACAGCAGGAACACGGTGCAGGCGTCGGTGAGGTCGGGGACGACGAGGTTGACCACGGCGGCGAAGGCGTCCTCGGGGTGGGTGGCCTCGCTGACGGCGACCGCCCGGGCGAGCAGGCGCTCGCGCAGGCGGTTGCGCCACTGGTCCTCGACGTCGACGGTAGCGCCGATCCACTCCAGCAGCCGGCCGTCGCGGACGATCGGCACGGCCCGGGACGCGACGTGCCGGTAGCCCCCGGCCGCGGCCCGGAGCCGGAAGGTGTGCTCGAACATCGACGGCTCGCCGGTCGCCGCCGTCACCCAGCGCTGCACCAGTCCGTCGCGGTCGAGCGGGTGGATGACCTCGAACCAGCCCTCGTCCATGGTGTCCCGCCAGGGGTGCCCGGTCAGCGCCTCCCAGCCGGGCACCAGCTCGGCCATCGAACCGTCCGGGCGGGTCAGCCAGACCAGCTGGGAGACCGCCGAGATCAGCGCCTCGTAGCGTTGCAGCGCGTACAGGCGCTCGGTCGAGAGCTCCTCGGCCCGCTGGGCGGAGTGCACCTGCTCGGTGGTGTCGATCGCGGTGATCAGGACGCCGGGGCCGAAGCGCGAGGTGGCCGGGGCGCAGCTGTAGACGAAGTGCCGGTGGTCGGGCCGCCCGTCGCCGGTGGCCTGCACCGTGCGCGGGGCGGTGACCTGCCGGGCCGTGCCGTCGGCGAGGACGAGGTCGAGCAGGGTGAACAGCCGCTCCACGCCCGGCTCGGTGAAGACGTCCCGGATGGGGCTGTGCAGCGTACGCGGGCCGAACAGGTCGCCGAACGCTTCGTTGCGGTACACCAGGCGGTGATCCGGGCCGGCGGTCAGCGCGACCGCCACGATGGCCCGGTCGAACACCTCCGGTGTCAGCTGCGGCTCGCCCACCCGTGTTGCCCCCTCCGGCGCCGGCGCCCAGCCGCCTGCGCTGCTCCG
Organism: Kitasatospora sp. NPDC057223; assembly: GCF_042669755.1. Lineage (NCBI taxonomy): Bacteria > Bacillati > Actinomycetota > Actinomycetes > Kitasatosporales > Streptomycetaceae > Kitasatospora > Kitasatospora sp. NPDC057223. Next base: position 16,193 of record NZ_JBHUWW010000069.1, read on the forward strand.
GGCCGCTCGATGATCACCGGCGGCCGCTCATCCGCACAGTACCGGCTGGGCGTGCCGCACCCGCCGCCCGGCGGTGCCGCGCCCCGACGTGTCGCGCCCGGCCGGGCCTGCCGGGCCGCTCCGGGCGGGCGTGCCGCTGTGCCGCAGCCCGTCCCCCAACGGGCTGCGGCACAGCTTGGTGCGATTCGGTCGGTCAGCGGTGGTGCCGGTCGGTCAGAGGCGCTGCCAGAGCGCCGGGACGATCGGCGGCTCCCAGCCGGTCTGGGCCTGGTGACCCTGGATGCACCGGTAGCTCACGCCGTTGTAGGTGACGACGTCGCCCGCCTGGTAGACGGTGCCCGCCGCCCACGTCCCGCTGCCGGGGCCGGAGCCGACGACCAGCGAGTACGTGGTGCTGTGGGTCGCCGACCCGGCGCCGGTCACCGTGATGGTGTACGTGCCGGCGGTGGTCGCGGAGCCGACCGAGAGCGTCATCGTCGAGGACGAACCGGACTGCACCGCACCGGGGTTGAAGGTGACCGTGACGCCGCTCGGCTGGCCGGAGGCGGTGAGGTTCACCGTCTGGGCGGTGCCGGCGGTGGTGGCGGTGGCCACCGTGGCGGTGACGCTGCTGCCCGGGGCGGCGGTGCCGGTCGCCGGGTTCACCGCGAGCGAGAAGTCGTTCGTCGGGGTGGTGCCGCCGACCGAGGTCTTCCAGAGGGTGTAGGCGACGCCGTCGGCGGCGCGGTTCAGCACGGTGGCGCTGACGTTGCCCGTGGTGTCGCAGGACTGGTGGTAGCAGGAGTCGTACGCCTGGTTCGCTGCGCCGCCCCACTTCGCGGCCTGGGCCGAGGTCTTGACGGCACTCGCGCCCGCCGCGTACCCGGAGGTGGGGATGCCGCCCTGCTGGAACGAGTAGTCGTCCGAACGGCCCTGGCCCTCGACGTTCTCCTCGGGCTGCAGGCCCAGCGAGTCCCAGTAGGCCTTCATCGGTACGGCGGCCGCGGAGTTGATGTTGTTGATGAAGTAGCCGGCGTTGGTCGAGCCGACCATGTCGAAGTTGTAGTAGCCCTTGACGGCGCTGCGCTGCGCCGAACTCAGCTGGCTCACGTAGTGGTTGGAGCCCTGGAGGCCCTGCTCCTCGCCCGTCCACCAGGCGAACCGGACGTGCCGGGTCAGGGCCGGGTTCGCCTGCGCCAGGGCCAGCGCGTTCTCCAGCAGGACGGCCGAGCCGGAGCCGTTGTCGTTGATGCCGGGCCCGGCGGCGACGCTGTCCAGGTGGGCGCCGAACATGGTCACCTGGTCGGACGGGCCGCCCGGCCAGTCGGCGATCAGGTTGTTGGAGACGTAGGTGCAGGAGGTGCACTGCTGCTCGGTCACGGTGTAACCGGCCCCCTGGAGCCTGCCCTTGAGGTAGGCCACCGACTGGGTGTGGCCGGCGGTGCCGGCCCGGCGGTTGCCGCCGTTCTGCGAGGCGATCGTGTTCAGCTGGGTGAGGTCGGCCTGCACCTTGGCGACGTCGATATCGGGCGCGTTGCCGCCGGGGTTGCCGCCGCCGCCCACCGTCAGGGCGTACTGCGCGGTGTGGGTGGCGCTGCCGGTGCCCGTCACGGTGACGGTGTAGCTGCCGGCCACCGCGGCGGCCGACGCGGACAGGGTCAGCGTGGCGGACGAACCCGCCTGCACCGAGGCCGGGTTGAAGGAGGCGGTGACGCCGCTCGGCAGGCCCGAGGCGGTCAGTGCGATGCTCTGGGCGCTGCCCGAGGTCACGGCGGTGCCGACCGTCGCGGTGGCCGAGCCGCCCGGCTGCACGGTGCCGGCGGCCGGGGCGACGTTCAGCGAGAAGTCGTTGCTGCCGGACGGCGTACAGGTCGGGTCACCGGCCTGCGCGGGCACGCTGACCGCGTCCCACGCCGCCTTGGCGCGGTTGAACAGGGTGCACGCCGGGTCGAGGTTCTTCGCGGCGGTGAGGGTGGCGGTCCGGTACTTCTTGTACGTCATGCCGCTGGTCTTGAGCAGCATGCCGCCGTAGAACACCCGGCCGGCGTCACGGATGCCGACGCCGGTGACGGAGGAGCTGTTGCAGGTCGGGCTGGAGGGCTTGCCGCCGCCGGGGGCGGAACCCTCGGCCAGCAGGTAGAACCAGTGGTTCATCGGCCCGGCCGCCGCGTGCTCCTCGGTGGTGGGGATCGAGGCGGAGTAGCAGTTGGGGTTGCCGCTGATCTGCGAGGGGTTGTACATCACCCGGATCGGCCCGCTGCCGACCAGGTTGATCATCTCGCCGACCGTGTAGTCCGGGTTGTCGTACGGGGCGGGTTCGTTGGCGTACGCCTCGGTGAGGGCGCCCATGATGTCGCCGGTCGCCTCGCCGAGCCCGGCCTCGTTGTTGGCGCCACCGGGCGTGTACTGGTCGATGCCGTGGCCGAACTCGTGGCCGACCACGTCGATCGAGGCGATCCACTCGTTGGCGTTGTTGTGGCCTATCGAGATCGAGGAGCCGTCCCAGTACGCGTTGACGTCGTTCAGGCCGACCTTGACCGGCCAGCTGCCGCCGTTGCCGTTGTGGCCGTTGCGGCCCAGCCAGTCGCGCAGCATGTTCCACTCGTTCTGCGCCGCGAACATCACGTCGGCGCAGCCGGTCTCCTTGCTGGTCGGGCTGCCGGTGCCCCAGGAGTCACTCGTCTTGGAGAACACCTGGCCGCTGCTGTAGTCGGCGCAGCTCAGTCCGGGCCGGCCCGGGTCGCGCAGCGAGTACGTGCCGCCGGAGGCGGTGGTGGCGATGGTGACCGGCGCCGGGCCGTTCCACTTGCTGTTCGCGGTACCGGCCTTGACGTCGTCGTAGCTGTCGATCACCTCGCCGCTGCGGGCGTCGACGAAGACGTGCAGGTGGCTGGGCGCCGTGGCGGTCCGGCCGCTGAGCACGGTCTCCCAGGCGAGCCGGGCGACGCCGTCCCTGACCCGGACGACCAGGGTGCGCGACTCGACGGCGTCCACGGCCGCGAGCCGGGTACGGGCCGTCTTCTCGGCGTTCGCGGCGCTCACCCGGGGGGTGGTGGGAACGCCGATCGGCCCGCTCGACGCCGACTGGGAGCCGCGGATCCGGCCCTGCCCGTCGGCGAGGACGACGGCGTCGCCGCCGACCACCGGCAGACCGCGGTAACTGCGCTCGTACGCGACCGAGTACATGCCGTCGACCCACGGGGTCACGGTGCGCCGCTCGTAGCTCTCGCCCGGGCCCTTGGCGAGGGCGTCCAGTCCGGCTGCCGCGGCCTGGTCGGCGGCGGAGACGGCGGCGGCCAGCGCGCTCGGCGGGGGAGTCGCGGTGGTGCCCGGGAGCGCCGTCGCCGGTCCGGCGACGGCGCCCGTCAGGCCTGCCAGGACGGCCAGGGTTGTCCCGGCCGTCAGCAATCGTCCCTTGGTGAATCTGTGCTGCATCGAGGCTCCTCGAACGTGGGGGTCCTCGAACGCGGACGACGCCCTGGGAGGCCCTCGGGTGCGCCGGTCGGGCGGTCCGGGGCGAGCGGTGTCCGCGTTCGGGTGCCGGAACCCTCACATGTCGTCATGCCTCGATCAATGGTCTGGACATCTCCCACGACCCGTCGGCAAGTTCTGTCAAGAAGACCGCTCCGCAAAGTGGTTGAGACCACCTCATGTACGGACCGGCCGCCGTCCAGTACCGTCTCGCTCGGCGGCGCGCGTCCGCGCCCGCCCACCGAAGGACCTCGGGGGAGGGCCGCCCGTGCACGGGAACGCCGACGCGCCGCCCGCCGCCACCCCCTGGCGGGTCTTCGGCAGCCGCCTGCGGCACTGGCGCCGACGCGCGGGCCTCACCCAGGCCAGACTCGGCGCCGAGATCGGCTACGACCACACCGCCGTCAGCAAGCTGGAGCACGGCACCCGCCGCGCCACACCCCGCCTGGCCGGCCGCTTGGACGAACTGCTCGCGGCCGGCGGCGAACTGCTGGCGGCCTGCCGGACGGCCGAGGAGTGGAGCCCACCGGCCGCACCCGCCCCGCAGTCACTCGCGAGCCCCATCCGGCCGCCGCTGCCGGGCGGCCCCGGGCGGCAACCCGCGCCCGCCGCGCTGCTGCTGGCCGGCCTGCTGCCCGCCCGCCTCCCCGACTACGGCCTGCTCTGCCCGCTGCACGGCGCCGACGGCTGCGCCGTGCCCGCTCCCGCCGACATCGCCGCCCTGCACACCGCGTTCTGCGCCGCCGACCCCGCCGCCGCGCCGCCGCTGGACGCCGACACCGCCCACGCCCTGACCGCCCTCCTCGCCGTACTGCTGCGGGCCGGCGAGGAGCACACCCACTCCGGCACCGCGCTGGTCGAGCACACCCTGCGGGCCGTCGTCCGGCGACTGGACCTCGCCCCCGGGGACTCCCGCCGCCCGCTCGCCCGGCTCGCCGCCGAGTACGCGCACGCCGCCGGCGGCCTGCGGATGCAGCAGGGCCGCAACGCCACCGCGATGGCCTGCTTCGACCGGGCCCTGGCCTGGTCGGAACTGGCCGGGGACCGGGCCACCCAGGTGGCCGCGCTGAGCGACATGAGCACCCTGGCCCGGCTGGAGGGCGACGCCGCCTCCGCGCTCGGCTACGCCCGCCAGATCGGCCGGGCGGCACCCGGCCGCCACTGGGCGGGCGCGATGGCGCAGCTGCACCAGGCCCGCGCGCGGGGCCAAGCCGGAGACGCCCGCGAGACCGTCCGGCACATCGCCCGCGCCCGCCTGCACCTCGACCACATCGCCGACGGCGACGAGTCCGACGCGCCCTGGCTGACCATCGCCTCGATGCGGCTGCGGGTGGAGTCGGCCGCCGCCGCAGCCCTGCGGGACGTCGCCGCGACCGCCGGCGACCCCGGGCTCGCGCTGCGCGCCGGCGACGCCGCGCGGACGGCGCTGGGCCTGCTGGCCCCCGGGCAACTCCCGTCCACCCGCCTGCTGATCACGCTACGGATCGCCGACTGCCACCTCTGCGCGGACGACCCGCAGGCCGCCCTCTCGCTCCTCGCCCCGGTACTGGAGAACACCGCCGACGGCGTACCGGCCCTGGTCGGCCACGAACTCCGCGGCCTGCGGGACCGGCTGGCAGCCCACCGGGGCGGCCGGCCGGAGATCACCGCCGCGGCGGACCGGCTGGCCGAACTCGTCCGGTGACGGCCGGCCGGATCCGCTGCGATCATGGCGGGGCCGCGGCGTCCGCCGCGCGTCGTACGAGGCCGGGCCCCGGGCGGGCCGGCGAAGGGGGACACCATGAGCGGCTCCGCCGATGGGACCACCAGCATCACCGAGGCCACCGAGATCGCCGGGCTGCGGGTGCCGCAGGGCCACGCTGCGCGGGCCGCCCTGCTGGTCTGCGCCGAGTACGCGGACGAGGGGCTGTTCAACCACTCGGTGCGCTCGTACTTCTTCGGCGCGGCCCACGCGCGGGCCGGCGCCCTCGCGTTCGACGACGAGCTGTTCTTCGTGTCGGCCCTGTTGCACGATCTCGGGCTGACGAAGCCGTTCGACAGCCACACCCTCGCCTTCGAGGAGGCGGGCGGCGAACTCGCCCGGGTGTTCACCGCCGGGCTCGGCTGGTCCGTCGAACGGCGCGACCGGGCCGCCGAGATCATCGTCCTGCACATGCGCGACGACGTGCCGGCCGCGCAGGACGTGGAGAGCCACCTCCTCCAGGTCGGCACGAGCGCCGACGTCTCCGGGCGCGGACTCGACGCCTTCGACCCCGGGTTCACCGCCGAACTGATGCGGCAGCTGCCCCGGGCCGGCTTCGGCGCCGCCTTCCTGGCCCTGGCCGACGAGCAGCTGCGGCGCAAGCCGGGCAGCGCGGCGGCCGGCATGGTGACGAGCGGCCTGGCCGGGCGGATCGCGGCCAACCCCCTCGAACGGAGCTGAGCCCGACCCGTCCCCGGTCGGCTGTCACCGCAGGGCCGTCGGCGCCCTGACCAGTGGTCAGGCCGCGTCGGACTCCGCCCGCCACATCGGGCGGAGTCGCTCCTCGACGTCGGCGGCCTGGCGGAGACCCGCTCGGTAGGCCGGTTCCCAGGCTGCCAGGTCGCCCATGTCCGGGCCGAAGGCGTCTACCGAGGCCGGATCGGGGCCGATGGTCACCACGGTGTCCGCCCCCACGGCCGCCAGCTGCTGGTCGAGCGGCTCGCGGGGGAACAGGTGGGCCATCGGCTCGACCACGACCAGCCTGCGGGCTCCAGCAGCAAGATCGGCGTTGGGGCCCGCACGCAGCGCACCGTCCAGGTACCGCCGGCCGTCGACGGCGACAGGCGGCGCGGCGCCGGGGAAGGCGCTGCTCGCTGCCACCGCGTGCACCAGCGGCACGCCGCTGTCGCGGTCCCACACGACGGGTTCCCCGCTGGTCGCGTCCACGGCGGTGATCAGCAGTCGCCGCTCCGGCCACACCTCCGCACCGAGCAGGGCGGCGCGCCCCGCGATCAGCGCCTCCTCGGCCCGGGGGTCGACGCCGTCGAGCGCGATCCGGCCGACCCGGCGCTTGGCCTCGCCGGGCTCCAGGCTGCGGTCGCCGAGTACGGCGAACACCGCGCCCATCCGTCCGGGGTCCGCCGTGACCCGGTGAGCCGGCTGCCGGGCCGACGTCGCGAGCCGTCCCGGATCCTGGCCGGTGGCGAGCAGTGCTCCGACGATCGCGCCGGCCGACGTCCCGACGATCAGGTCGGCCTCGCCCAGGTCCAGGCCGTCGCGGCGCAATCCGTGGGCCAGCCCTGCCATCCAGGCGGTGCCGACGTGACTCCCGGGACCCAGGACGAGTGCTCGGTCGAAGGTGTGCAAGGTGATCTCCCCTCGTTATTGAAACAGTCGTACCATATACTCGCTCATGATGTGGCAACTCCGTTGCGCCGAGGGGAGATCGACCGTGGGCCGACCCGCTGATCCCGCCCGTCGCGAGCGCACCCTGGCGCGGGCGACCGACTACGTGCTGGCACACGGCCTGGCCGGGCTGAGCCTGCGGCCACTGGCCGCGGCCCTCGACACCAGCCCGCGGATGCTGCTCTACGACTTCGGCAGCAAACAGGAGTTGGTCGCGGCTGTCCTCGCCGAGGCGCGCCGCCGAGGTGCGGTGCGCCTGGCCGGACACCGTCCGCCGAGGACGGGCTCCGTACAGGAGCGGCTGCGTGGCATCTGGGCCTGGATCAGCGCGGACGAACGCGCTCCGTTCGTCCGGCTGTTCTTCGAGGTGCACGCCGACGGACTGGTCCATCCCGAGGCCTACCCCGACCAGGGGGAGGCGATCACGGACTGGTTCGACACGCTCGGCGCCACGTTCCGTGACGTCTCCACCGGTCCCGACGACACCGTCACGCCCACGTTGGTCATGGCCGTCGTCCGGGGTCTGCTCTTCGACCTCACGGCCAGCGGCGACCGTGACCGCACCGATCGGGCGCTGGACCGCTTCGCTGAACTGCTGGCCGGGTGAACGGTCCCGGCAGGGTCCGTCAGGGTGGTACCGCCCCGCGCTCTACGGCTCCCCGTAGCGGGTGAGGACCGCCGACACGTAGTCCTCCAGGCGGGCGGCGACGAGGGCCGGCGTGAGGTCCGTGCGGCCGAGTTCGCGCCACGGGGCGGCGAGCTTCTCGGCGTCCGGGGCGTAGTGGAGGGCGCTCAGGAGCTGCCAGTACAGGTGCGCGCCCGGTGCGGTGGAGAGCCGGCCGCCGGCGGCCAGGTAGCCGTCCACCAGCAGCAGACCGGTGCCGGGGCCGTGCAGCAGCGCGAGTGCGACCGCGCAGTGCCCGACGTCCAGGTCCGGCGGGCCCCAGGAGGTCTCCACCCAGTCGACCACGCCGGTGACGTGCTGGTCGCCGGCGTCGCCGCCGAACAGGACGTTCCCGGGGTGGAAGTCGCGGTGCAGGAAGCAGCCCTCGTACGCCGGGGGCCGCGCCCGGACGACGTCCATCGCCCGCCGCCACAGTTCGGGGCGCGCGGTGGCCGGGGGGAGCCGGACGCGGTCGGGCGGGGTCCAGACCCGGTAGTCGCGCGGCCGGCGCGGCCCGGGTACCGGGAGTCGGTGGATGCGGAGCAACTGCCGTGCCAGCAGCTCGACTCGTGGGGCGGCCGTCGCGTCGTCGAGCCGCACCTCGCCGGGCAGCAGGGACATCAGCAGGGACGGGAACCCGGCGAACTCGGCCGTCGGGTCGACGGCGAGCAGCGAGGCGGCGGTCACCCCCGTGCCGCGCAGCAGGGCGAGGGTGCAGGCCTCCCGGGTCAGCAGGCCCTTCGCGTGTCGTACGTAGTACGGCTCGGTGAACGAGCGCAGCACCAGCGAGCGTCGGGAGGCCGGGCCGGCGACGTCCAGCCGCCTGACCTCCGACGTCCAGCCGCCGCGCAGCCGCGTGACGGCCACCACGGCCTCCCCGTCGGTCAGTTGTGACGCCACCCAGGCCCGGGTGCCGGCGTCCCACCCCTGTTCGTCCGATTCCCCGGTCATGGCAGGAACCCTACCCAGCCGTCCGGGCGGCGATGACCGCCCGGACGAATCGTGCACCGGCAGAGGGGAGTTCGAGGACGCGCCCTACCCCTGCTCGGTCGGCCGCCCGGTGTCGCGCGGCCGGCGGTTCGGGGCGCCGGAGGTGGGCTGGCCGGGGGTGGCGGATCCGCTCGCACCGAAGGTCCCGGTCGACCTGGGGTCGCGCTTGGGCAACGGGTCCGGGATGTCGATCATCTTCAGTGTCTCCTTGGGCGTGCCGCGGAGTGCCTGGTTCATGGCGTCCTGCCAGATCGGGCCGGGGCCGGTGGCGCCGAACACCTCGTCGACGTGCTTCCCGTTGATGGAGATGTCCCGCATCTCGACGCCGCCGGCCGGACCGCCGAGCCAGACCGCGGTGGCGAGCTGCGGGGTGTAGCCGTCGAACCAGGCGGCCTTCTTCTTGTCCGAGGTGCCGGTCTTGCCGGCGATCTGCCGCCGCCCCTCCAGGTTGAGGGCCGCGCCGGTGCCGGTCTCGGTCACCCCGTTCAGGATGGTGGTGACGGCGTCGGCGGTGTTCTCGGACATCACCCGGTCGCACTTGCCGGCCGGCACGGGGACGTCCTTGCCGTCCACGGTGGTGATCTTGCTGAGCGCGAGCGGGGTGCAGTACGTGCCCCGGGCGGCGAAGGTCGCGTAGACGTTCGCCATGGTCAGCGGGCTCACCTCCTCGACGCCGAGGCCCATCGCCGGGACCTCCTCCAGCGGCTTGCCGCTGGCCTTGGCCGCGATGCCGAGCTTGTTGGCCATCTGCTTGACCGCGCAGAGGCCGATCTCCTGCTCCATCTGCACGAAGTAGGTGTTGACGGAGAGGGCCATGGCCTTCTTCAGCTCGTACGGGCCGTCCTCGTTCGCCGACTCGTTGGGGACGGTGCGCTCCTTGCCCTTGGCCAGGTTCTTCCAGGTGCCGTCACAGGTCTTCATCGACGGGTACTCGATCCGGTTCGGCGCCGGGTACTCCTTGGTCGGCGGCAGGCCCGCCTCCAGCGCCGCCGCCGCCACGATCGGTTTGAAGGTGGAGCCGGGCTGGAAGCCGTTGCCGCCGCCCATCGCCGCGTCGACGTTGAAGTTGACGACCGTCTCGTTCTTGTTCGGGTCCAGCCCGTAGGGGCGGGTCTGCGCCATCGCGAGGATCTTGCCGGTGCCAGGCTCCATCATCGTCACGGCGGCCGAGACCGAGTCGCTGACCCGGACGTTGGTGCTCGCCGCGTTCTGGGCGGCGGCCTGCTTGTCCGGGTCGAGGGTGGTGTAGATGTTCAGGCCGCCCTGGTCCCAGAGCTTCTTCCGGTCGGCGGCGGTCTTGCCGAAGATCGGGTCCTGCTTGACCACGTGCCGGACGTAGTCGCAGAAGAAGCCCATGCCCGCGTTGGCGGTGATGCAGCCGTTGCGCGGGGCCCTGTAGACCAGCCCGAGCGGGGCGGCCTTGGCGTCCTTGGCCTCCTGCGCGGTGATGTGCTTGTTCTCCAGCAGCTTGTCGATCACCACGTCCCGGCGGTTCTGCGCGGCCTTCGGGTGCAGCTTCGGGTCGTACTGCGACGGGTTCTGCACCAGCCCGGCCAGCAGGGCGGCCTCCGGAACGGTCAGGTCCTTGTTGCTCTTGCTGAAGTAGCGCTGCGAGGCGGCCTCCACGCCGTAGGCGCCGTTCCCGTAGTACGTGATGTTGAGGTAGTTGGTGAGGATCTGGTCCTTGGTCAGCTCCTCCTCCAGCTTGATCGCGTACTTCAGCTCCTGGATCTTGCGGCCCAGGGTCTTGCGCTGGGCCTCCAGGACGGCTGCCACGTCGTCGCCGGCCTTCTCGACGTTGACGTTCTTCACGTACTGCTGGGTGAGGGTGGAGGCACCCTGGGAGGCGGTGCCGCTCTCGGCGTTCTTGCTGGCCGCGCGCAGGACGCCCTTGAGGTCGACGGCGCCGTGCTCGTAGAAGCGGGCGTCCTCGATGTCCACCTGGGCCTTGCGCATGACCGGCGCCATCTGTTCGGCGGTCAGCACCGTCCGGTCGCGTTCGTAGACCTTGGCTATCAGGCCGCCCTTGGCGTCGTAGATCATTGATGCCTGGGACAGCAGCGGGGTCTTGAAGTCGTCCGGGATGTTGTCGAAACTGTCGGCCGTGGTCTTGGCCGTCAGCCCGAGCGCACCGACGGCCGGCAGGGCCATGCCGGCCAGCAGGACGCCGGACAGCACACTGACCCCGATGAACGTCGCTCCGTACCCGACCAGTTGGAGGGGGGTCCGAGGCCGGCGCCGCGGTACGGGGGGCCATGCGGACTCGGAAGCGGAGGAGCGCGTCGGTGCCATGGCAGAAGAATATGGCTCGGCATACCGGGTATAGGGACAGGTGTTCGCACACGGCTGTCACAACTGTGTGACAACTTCACCACGTCAACCTTCCGTCGTCCCGGGGCCGGTGAGCACCTTCGGCGGACTGGTCCGCTCCGCCCGCCGCCCGTCCGTGGCCCCGGCCGCCCTGCGCGCCGTGGCGTCGGGCATGGTGAAGGCGAACAGCGCCGCCGCGACGGCGATCACGGCGAGCACCAGGTAGCTCGTCCGGTAGGCGGCCAGCGGCGGGTGCAGGTGGTCGGCGCCGGTGGAGCCGAGCACGAGGACGGCCGTGACCACCGCCGGGGCGAGCGCGGCACCGGTCTGGCGCACCACGGTGTTGAGGGTGGCGGCGTAGGCGACGTCCGCGCGCGAGATGGTGGTGAACGAGGCGATGGTGGTGGGCATGAAGAACGCGCCCATGGCCAGTCCGAGCAGGAACATGTAGCCGCGCAGGGTCCACAGGCCGGTGTGGGAGTCCGCCGTGGCGAAGAGCAGCAGCACGCCGGTGACCCCGAGCAGTCCGGTGCCGATGATGACGCGCGGGCCGACCCTGGCGTAGAGCACGCCGACCACCTGCATCGTCAGCAGGACGCCGAAGGCCTCGGTGAAGGTGGTGCTGCCGCTGTCCAGGGCGCTGCCGCCGAGGGCGTCCTGGACGAACAGCGGGCCGAGGAACATCGCCCCCATGATCGGGATGAACCCGAGCAGGCTGATCAGGTTGGTGTCGCGGAACAGCCGGTCGCGGAAGAGGCGCAGCCGGACGACCGGTTCGGGTACGCGGAGTTCGGTCCGGACGGCCAGCACCAGCAGCACCGCACCGGCGGCCAGCGAGCCGAGCACCGGCGGGCGGCTCCAGCCCTCGCCGGGGCCGGCGCAGAGCCCGTACATCAGGGCGGCGGTGGCGCCGGCGGTGAGCAGGAGTCCGCGCAGGTCGAGCGGGCCGGGCGGGTGGTCGCGGTGCTCGGCGAGAAAGATCAGCCCGAAGAGCAGGGCGAGGACGCCGATCGGCGCGTTCACGTAGAAGACCCACCGCCAGGACAGGCTGGTGACGAGCACCCCGCCGAGCAGCGGGGCGACCGCGGGGGCGATCTGCTGGGGGATGATCAGCAGGCGGGACAGCCGGACCTGTTCGGCGTTGCTGAAGGTGCGGAACAGCAGGGCCTGCGAGGTGGGGGTGAGCAGCCCCGCCGCGAGGCCCTGCAGGGCCCGGGCGCCGATGAGGGACGGGAGGTTCGGGGCCGCGCCGCACAGCACGGAGGCGGCGGTGAAGACGGCGAGCGAGAGCAGCAGCATCCGCCGGCCGCCGAAGCGCTCCAGCAGCCAGGCGGAGGAGGGGATCATGATGCCGAGGCAGACCGGGTACACGATGACGACGGCGTCGAGTGCCGCGGCCCCGAGCTGGAACTGCCGGGCAATACTGGGTAGGGCGACGGTGGTGATCGCACCGTCGACGATGCAGATGAAGGTGATGGACACCGTCATGAAGGGCACGACGAAGCGCTGACCGAGGCGAGTGCTCATAAGTACTGAGCATACTCACTATGATGGTGCTCATGAAGACGAGGGACGGGGAGAATCGCGCAGTGGCGGACCGGCAGGACTTTGGGAGCAGCGACGTCCTGGTGGACGAACTCTTCGACACCACCCACAGGTTGCGCATTTTCGTGGACGGCCGGCTGCGTGAGAACGGCGCCTCGGTGGCGCGGCTGCGGGCCATGCGGGTGCTCGCCCGCTCCGGCGAACCGCTGCGCATGCGAGATCTGAGCGACCTGCTGGGCAACGCCCCGCGCACCACCACCACCATCGTGGACAGCCTGGAGCGCGACGGCCTGGTGGAGCGGGTGCGCCACCCGGAGGACCGGCGCTCCTACCTGCTCACCCTCACCGAGGTCGGGGCCCGCTGCTACGTCGAGGCCGAGGAGCTGGACGGCGCCGCCCTGGCCGCCGCCACCGGCACCCTGAACCCCGCCGAACGCGAGCAGCTGCGCGCACTGCTCGGCCGGATCCGCGAGGCGGTGGCGGAGGGCGGGGAGTGACCGGGCAGGGTGACTCTCGCCGGGCGTGGGAGCCCGGCCGGTCCAGCGGCCTCCGGTAGCGTGACGGCGCCCGCACCGACGCCGGCGGGCGGCTCCGGCCACCGGCTCGGGCCGACGACCGAGGGGAACACGATGGACAAGGTGATGCGGGCCGTGGTGCTGGACGCACCGGGGCCGGTGGAGCGGCTGCGGCTGGTCCGGCTGCCCGTCCCGGAGCCGGAGCCCGGGTGGGTGCGGATCAAGGTGGAGGCGTTCGGGCTGAACCGCTCCGAGCTGCACACCCGGCTCGGCCTGGCCCAGGGCGTGACCTTCCCCCGGGTGCCCGGCATCGAGGCGACCGGCACGGTGGACCTCGACCCGGACGGCGTGCTCCGGCCCGGGCAGCCGGTGGCGACGATGATGGGCGGCATGGGCCGTACCTTCGACGGCGGCTACGCCGAGTACACCGTCGTGCCGCGCGCGCAGGTGATCCCCTTCGACTCCGGACTGCCCTGGGAGATCCTGGGCGCCGTCCCGGAAACCCTGCAGACGGCGTACGGCTCACTGACCGTCGGGCTGGACCTCCGGGCCGGCCAGTCCCTGCTGATCCGCGGCGGTACCTCCGCGCTCGGGCTGGTGGCGGCGACCCTGGCCAAGGACCTCGGCGCCACCGTTCTCGCCACCACCCGCAACGCCGGGCGCACCGGGGCCCTCGCCGACCACGGCGTCGACCACCCGCTCGTGGACGACGGGGAGGTCGCCCGCCAGGTACGCGCGATCCTCCCGGAGGGCGTGGACGCGGCCCTGGAGCTGGTCGGCACCCCGACCCTGCCCGACACCCTGGCGGCGACCCGCGTGCACGGCACGGTCTGCTTCACCGGCATGCTCTCCAACCAGTGGACCGTGCCGGACTTCTACCCGATCGCCTACCTGCCCCGGGGCGTCCGCCTGGCCGCCTACGGCGGCGAGGCCGCCGACCTGCCGGCCCAGGTGCTCCAGCGGTACCTGGACCGGATCGCCGCCGGTGAGATCACCCCGGGCCCGAGCCACGTCTACCCGCTCGACGAGATCAGGGCGGCCCACACCGACCTGGAGCACGGCCACCGGCTCGGAAAGCTCGTCGTCCGCACCGGCTGACCGCGGGCCGCCCCGTCCGACGGCCGGTCAGCAGCTGCAGTGCCACTCGTGGTCCGCCGGTACGACGGAGGTCTCGCCGCCCCGGTCCGCGCCCTGGGTGGTGAGCGGGGGGTGCACCCGCGCCCCCCGCTTGAACGTCTCGGCCACCGTGATGTCCTTGATCTCGTCCGGGTGGACGGTGAGCGGGTTCGCGCTGAGGACCACCAGGTCGGCGAGCTTGCCGACCTCCAGGCTGCCCTTGCTGTCCTGCTCGAAGTACTGGTGGGCCGCGTTGACGGTGATGGACCTGACCGCGTCCAGGGCCGACACGCACTGGTCGGGACCCAGCACGACGCCGTCGGTGCGGGTGCGGCGGGTGACCTGGCTGGCCAGGATGGCGATCGAGTTGGGCAGCGCCACCGGGGCGTCGTGGTGCGAGGTGTAGACCATGTTCCGGTCGACCGCCCACTTGGCCGGCGAGATCCGGGCGGCCCGCTCCGGCCCCAGCACGGTCTTGCGGTACCAGTCGCCCCAGTAGTAGGTGTGCATGGAGAAGAACGACGGGATGATGCCGAGGCGGCCGAAGTCGTCGATCTGCTCCTCGCGGGCGGTCTGCGCGTGGATCGCCACCGTCCGCCGGTCCCGGGGCGCGGTCTTCCCGGTGGCGCCTTCGACGGCGTCGATGAACTGGTCGATCGCCGCGTCGCCGTTGACGTGCGCCAGGATCTGCCAGTCCTTGGCGAACGCCTTCTGCACCTGGTCGAGGACCACCTTGTCGTCCGCGACGGTCGGGTACCCGCGGTACCCCTCGGGCTTGCCCGCCGGCCGGGTCGTGTACGGCTCGGTCAGCCAGGCCGTCCGGCCCTGCGGGGAGCCGTCCAGGTACATCTTCACGCCGGCCGCCCGGACTCCCCCCTCGTACTCCTGGCTCGCGCCGACCACGTCCGCGGGCAGCGCCGCCAGCGCCCTGTCGGCCCGGACGTACGCGACGACGTCGATCTTGAACGGGGCGACCGCGGCGGCGTCCCGGAGCGCCTTGAGGTTCGCCGGCGTGGTGCCGCCCTCCTGGACGGTGGTGAAGCCGAAGCTCGCCGCCGACGCCACGCCCTTGCTGAACAGGGCGAGCAGCGCCTCGGCCGGCAGGCCCGCCGTCGCGGCGTCGGAGGCCGGGTTGAACGCGGTCTCCTCCAGCACCCCGTCGGGTTCGCCGTACGGAGGGGCCTCGACGCCCTCCTTGCGGCGGATCACACCTCCCTCGGGATCCTCCCGCTCCGCGTCGTAGCCCAGCGCCGCCAGCCCGGCGCTGTTCACCGCCCCCAGGTGGAAGGACTGGTGGACGGCCAGCACCGGCCGGGTGCCGGACACCTCGTCCAGCTCCTCGCGGGTGGGGTGGCGCCCCTCGGCGAGCATGGCGTCGTCGTAGCCGAAGCCGACGATCCACCCGGAGGCCGCGCCCACCGCCGTCCCCGCCCAGGCCCGCAGCTTCTCCTGGAGGGACGGGATGTCGGTGACGTCGCCGTCCGGAGCGGCCAGCAGGTTGGCGATGGTGGCCTGCAGGCCGATACCGCCGAGGTGGCCGTGGGCGTCGATGAACCCGGGGAGCAGCGCCCGCCCCCGGAGGTCACGCAGCTGCGTCCGCGCGCCCTGCCAGCGGTCGAGCGCCGCCCGGTGCCCGCCGACGAAGACGATGACGCCGTCCTTGACCGCCACGGCCTCCGGCAGGACCGCCGGCACCGGGCCGGCGGCGACCGTCACGATCTCGCCCCCGTGGAAGATCACATCGGCCTCCGGGTACGGGAGCGTGCCGTCCGCGGTCGTCGTCGCCACCGGCTGATCAGTCATACGATCGTTCTCCTCGCGCTGCATACGTCAGGTGACGCAGCAGCTACCCAGGGTTTCGTCGGTTCGAACTCGAACGGATTCGGACGGCGGCGCCGGCCGTCCCGGTTTCACCAGCGCGGCCGCCTCCTCCGGTAGGAGGGGTCGAAGCTCCGCATGTACCCGGTGTCGTCGCGCTCCCGGATGCCGCAGCGCAGGTAGTTCTCGTGCAGCCGGGCCAACGCGTCGCGGTCCAGCCGCACACCGAGGCCCGGTGCGTCCGGGACGCGGACGGATCCGCCGACCAGGGGGAGCGGCTCCGTCACGACGTCCACGCCGTACTGCCACGGAGTGTGGGTGTCGGCGGCGTAGGTCAGTTCGGGCAGCGAGGCGCCGAGGTGCGTCATGGCGGCGAGGCTGATCCCGAGGTGGCTGTTGGAGTGCATGGAGACGCCGACGCCCCAGGTGCGGCAGATCGCGGCGAGTTCGGCGCTGCGCCGCAGGCCGCCCCAGTAGTGGTGGTCGGCGAGGACGACGCCGACGGCGCGGGAGCCGAAGCCCTCGGGAATGTCGTCCGGGCCGACCACGCACATGTTGGTGGCGAGCGGCATCGGTGCGTCGCGGGCGACCTGCGCCATGCCGGGAATGCCGGGTGTCGGGTCCTCCAGGTACTCCAGCAGGCCCTCGGTCTCGGCCGCCACCCACTGTGAAGTCTCCACCGTCCAGGCCGCGTTGGGGTCGAGCCGGAGCGGATGGTCGGGGAAGGCGGCGTGCAGGGCGCGGATCGCGGCGACCTCATCCGCCGGCGGCCGCACGCCGCCCTTCAGCTTGAGCGAGCGGAACCCGTACCGGTCGGTCAGCTGCTTCGCCTGGGCGACCAGGCCCTCCGGGCCGAGTGCCTCCCCGTACGGCTCCTGGTCGTCCGCCGCCCCGCCGGGGTGCGCGGCCCACTTGTAGAACAGGTACGCGGCGTAGGGCACTTCGTCGCGGACCCTGCCGCCGAGCAGGTCCACCACCGGGCGCCCGGTGAGCTGCCCCTGCAGGTCCAGGCAGGCGACCTCGAACGGACTGAGCACCCGCAGGGTGGTCTTCTGCGGGCTGGAGCCGCCGGTCAGGCCGTGCCGGTCCGGGGCGTCGGCGGCGCCCAAGGTGGTGCTCACCCGGCGCAGCAGGCCGTTGGTGTCGAACGGGTCGAGCCCGGTGAGGGCCGGGGCGACCGCCCGCAGCAGCGCCAGGTGCGGCGCGTCGCCGTAGGTCTCGCCGAGGCCGACCAGGCCGTCCCCGCAGTCCAGCTCGACGACCGCCCGCAGGGCCCACGGCTGGTGCACCCCCGCCGAGTTGAGCAGCGGCGGGTCGGGGAAGGCGACCGGGGTCACCACCACCTCGCGGATCCGCATCAGGCCTCCAGGGTGGCGAGCGCGGCCCGGCCGCGGGCCAGGATCGCGGCGAGCCGGGTGACATCCTGCGTGGAGGCGTCGACCAGCGGCGGCCGGACGGATCCCACCTTCAGCCCGGACAGCCGGGCGCCCGCCTTGACGAGCGCGACGGCGTAGCCGGGCACCGTGTCGCGCAGGGCGACGAAGGGCAGGTAGAACTCCGCCAGCAGCAGCCGGATCGAGGCCCCGTCCCCGGCGAGCACCGCGCGGTGGAAGGCGGTGGCGATGTCGGGGGCGAAGCAGAGCACGGCCGAGGAGTAGCTGTCGACGCCGATCGCCCGGTACGCCTGCACCGACAGCTCGGCGGTGGGGAGGCCGTTGAGGAACCCGAAGCCGGCCGCGCGCGGGTGGCCGCTGGTACGGACGGCGGTGATCAGCCGCAGCATCGAATCCACGTCCCCGCGGCCGTCCTTGACCCCGGTGACGGTCGGGATGTCGAGCAGTGCCACCACGGCTGCCTCGTCCAGGACGGCGTTGGCGCGCTGGTACACGGTGACCGGCAGGCGGGTCGCCGCCGCGACGTAGCGCACGTGGGCGACCAAGCCGGCGGGCGGTGCGGCGACCAGGTAGGGCGGGAGCAGCAGCAGGCCGTCGGCCCCGCAGTCGGCCGCCGCCAGGGCGAACTCCCGTGCGAGGCGCGGCCCGCCGCCCGCTCCGGCGACGACCGGCAGGCGCCCGCCTGCGACCCGGACGGCGCAGCTCACCACGTCGCGGTACTCGCTGCGGGAGAGCGCGGTGAACTCGCCGGTACCGCAGGCCACGAAGAGGCCGGCGGGGCCGGCGGCGATCTGCTGTTCGAGGTGTTCGGCGAAGACCGCCAGATCCACCGTGTCGTCCTCGGTGAAGGGTGTCAGCGGAAAGGACAGCAGGCCTTGGAGGTGCATGGATGGTCCCCTTGGTTGAGTCCGGTCGGTCGAGCGGGTGGGGCGGCAGGCTCAGCCCTTGACGGCGCCGGAGGTGAGGCCGCGCATGAACTGCCGCTGCATGGCGACGAACGCCAGCACGCTGGGCAGCAGGGCGAGCAGCGCCGAGGCCAACAGGACGCCGATGCCGACCTGTTCGTCGGCGCGCAGGGTGCGCAGTGCGAGCGGGAGGGTGAACTGCCGGGCGTCGGTGGCGACGAGCAGCGGGAGCAGGTACTGGTCCCAGATCATCGTGAAGCCGAAGATGCCGATGACGCCGAGGGCCGGCCGGCAGAGCGGCAGCACCACCGACCAGAAGACCCGCAGGTCGCCCGCGCCGTCGAGGCGGGCGGCCTCCTCCAGCTCGACGGGTATCTCCTTCATGAACTCGGCGGTGACCAGGATCGAGAACGCCCAGGCCCCGACCGGGAGCATCATGCCGAACAGGCTGCCGATCAGGTGGAGGTCCGACAGCACCAGCGAGAGCGGGATGGCCAGCACCTCCTCCGGCAGCATCATCGTGCTGAGGATCAGCAGGAGGACCAGCTGCATCCCGGGGAACCGCTTGCGGGCCAGCGCGTACGCGGCGGAGATGCTCACCGCGATCTGGAGCAGCAGCCCGCCGCCGACCACCAGGAAGGAGTTCGCCAGGTAGCGCAGCACGTCCCGGTCGAAGGCGGCCCGGAAGTTGGCCAGCGTGGGGTGGGAGGGCCACAGGGTGAGCGCGGTCGGGTCGGTGACCCGGCTGAACGAGCTGGCCAGCAGGGCCAGCAGCGGGCCGGCGAAGACCAGGACCAGCAGGCCGTACAGCACGGCCCTCGCCAGCACCGGCACGGGCCCGCGCCGCGAGCCCAGGCCCAGCGCGGTGTCCGTCGAGGAGGGCCTGCCGGCCTGGCGGCGGCTGCTCATCGGAGCCCCTTTCCGGCGCGGGCGCGCCCGGCCCGCAGTGCGAGGGTGAGGACGGCGGTGGCGCCCAGCAGCACCATCGAGCCGGCCGAGGCGATGCCCAACTCGTTGCGCTCCAGGCCGAGTTTGTAGATCAGTGTCATCAGTACCTCGGTGGAGCCGTTCGGGCCGCCGTTGGTGAGCAGGAAGATCTCGGTGAACACCCGCAGCCCGCGGATGGCGGCCAGGGTGAACAGGATCGTGAAGGCCGGACGCAGGGCCGGCAGCGTGACGTGCCAGAGGCGGCGGAGCGTGCTCGCGCCGTCGACGGCCGCCGCCTCGTACAGCGTGCGGTCGACCCCGGCCAACCCGGCCAGGAAGATCATCATGTCGTACGGCGCACCGCGCCAGACGCCCACCGCCATCACCGACCACAGCGAGCTGTGCTCACCGTTGAGGAACTGCGACGGCCCGGCTCCGAGCCAGCCCAGGACGGTGTTCACGGTACCGTCCGCCGCCGGGAAGTAGAGGATGCGCCACACCTCCGCCACCACCGCCATCGCGGTGACGGTGGGCAGGAACACCGCCGTCCGGATGATCCACAGGTGCCTGGAGCTGCCCTCCAGTACCAGGGCGAGCAGCAGGCCCAGCAGCAGCGAGCCGCCGGTCTGGCCCACCGCCAGCAGCACGGTGTGCCAGAGCGCCGCCAGGAACGCGTCGTCCGTGAGGACCTGCCGGTAGTTGTCCGCGCCCACCCAGCGGTCGCCCAGGTAGGGGCGTACCTCGTGCAGGCTCATCGCGACCGCCCGCCCCATCGGCAGGAACTTGAACAGCGAGAAGAGCAGCAGCGCCGGGGCGAGGAAGAGCCAGGGGGTGAGCCCGCCGGTGAGCCGCCGGCGCCACGGCCGCCCGGCCGGGCCCGGCACCGGAGGCGGCGCCGCCGCACGGTCGGGCCGCCGGGCAGGGCCGACGGCGGTGGCCGGCCCGGGGGAGCCCGCCATCAGGAGCCCGCTCCCTGCTTCTTCAACTCGGCGGAGAACGTCGATGCCAGCTTCGCCAGTACGGCCCTGGGATCGGAGCCGCAGTCGGCCACCATCGCGTTGAGCGCGTCGGCCGACGCCTGGCGGAACGGCGTCCACTCCGGCACCGCCGGCACGTACCGGCCGCCCTCCCGGTACGCCTGGTCGAAGACCTGCCAGCGCGGGTCGGAGCGGACGGCCGCCAGGTCGACGTTCCGGTTGACGGGCAGCCGCACGACGTTGCCGTCGGTGTCACCGGCCATCCCCGTCCGCTGCCCCTGCGGGCTGATCAGGTACTCGGCGTACTTCTGCTGGCCGGCCGGGTTCTTCGAGCCCGCCATCAGGTAGACGTTCTCGCCCTCGGCCAGCGACACGCTCCGCCCGCCCGGCCCCGCCGGGAGGGCCAGCACCTCGTACTTCTCCTTGCCGAGGCTCTTGTCGAAGCGCGCCATGTTGTACGGGCCGGTGAAGTAGATGCCGCCCTTGCCCGTCTCGAACAGCGGGTGCGCCTGGGTGGTCTCCGCCGTGACGGCGCCGGGGACGACGCTCCTGGCCGAGCAGAACTGGTCCTTCAGCCACTGCGCGCCGGTGACCGAGGCCTCGCCGGCGATCGCCGGCCGCAGGCTCCCCGGGCTGCCGCTGAAGTAGTCGCCGCCGGCCGACCACAGGAAGCTGGAGAAGTACCAGTCCAGGTAGCCGCGCTTGGTGGCGCCGGGGACGACGTAGCCGTAGGTGTCGGCCTTGCCGTTGCCGTCCGGGTCACCGGTGGTGAAAGCGGTTGCCAGGGCGTCGAGTTCGGCCCAGTTCGTGGGCCTGGCGAGACCGAGCCGCTCGCGCCAGTCCTTGCGGACGAACAGGCCGAAGGTCTGCGCCGAGAACGGCACGCCGTAGTACGACCCGTCGGCCGCCCGGGCCGCGTCCCAGGCGGCCGGCACCAGCTGGTCGCCGCCGGCCAGGCTCGCGCGGTCGACACTGCGGACCAGGCCCTGCTTGACCAGGGTGCCGAGTTGGGCGGTGTCGTTGACGATGAGGTCGGGCAGCTTCCGCTGCGCCGCGGCCTGCTGCAGCTTGGTCTCGAAGTCGTCGAAGAGGGCGGTGACATGGGCCGGGATACCGGTTGCCGCGGTGAAGGCGGCCGCCAGCTCCAGGTGGGTCTTCTCGGTGTTGGAGCCGGGGGGCTTGCGCACCCAGATCTCCAGCGGCGCCTTGTCGTCGGCGGTGGCCGCGCCGCCGTCGGAGCCGCAGGCGGCCACGGTGGTGAGGACGACGGTGGCGGCCAGTGCGACGGCGACGGCGCGGGCGCTCCTGCGCAGCATGGATCGGTCCTGTCTGTATGGGTGTGATGTGGGTATGTGGACGTCATCCACGGATCTGGTGGCCCTTCAAGGGGCGGTCGGCGGCCACTACCATGACCGTCAACGCCCGTGGAACATCTACTCGGATGGTGGAAGATGCCCCCTGCTCAGTCGGATGCCGCGACGGTGAAGTCGGCGGAGCGCGCCGTCCGCATCCTTGAGGCCCTGGCCGCCTCCCCGGAGAAACTCACCCTCTCCGAGCTGCACGAGGAGCTGGGTTATCCCAGAAGCAGCCTGCACGCGCTGGTCCGCACGCTGCGCGAGCTCAAGTGGGTCGAGGCCGACGACAGCGGCTCCTCCTTCGGCGTCGGGCCGCACGCCCTGCTGTCCGGGACGGCCTACCTCGACCGCGACCCGGCCCTGCCCTACGCGCACGAGGCCCTGGAGGACCTGCGCGCCGCGATCGGCTACACCGTCCACTTCGCCCGCCGGGACGACGCGTACGTGCTCTACCTGGCCAGCCGCGAGTCACGCGACGCCGTCCGGGTCGTCTCCCGGGTCGGCCGCCGCCTGCCCGCCCATCTGACCGCGCTGGGACAGGCGTTGCTCGCCGAACTCACCACCACCGAGGTGGACGCGGTACTCCCCGGCGAGTTGGAGTCCCGTACCGCGCACACCGTCACCGACCGGGCCGACCTGCACGAGGAGCTGACCCGGACCAGGGACCGTGGCTGGGCACTCGAACGCGAGCAGGGCACGGAGGGCGTCGCCTGCGTATCGGCCGCCGTGCACTACCGGATCCCCGCCACCGACGCCCTCAGCTGCTCGATGCCGGTGGCGGCCGCGACGGAGGAGGAGATCGAGCGGGTGGCGGCGGCGGTGGTGGTGCACTCCGCCGCCCTCGCCAGCACCCTGCGCCGGCACGGCATCAGATGAGGTCCTGCTGAACTCCGGCGGGGTGCCCGTCCGTCGGGCACCCCGCCGGAGCGGTCACGGGGTGACCGGGACGTTGGTCAGGCCCGACACCGCGTTCCGCACGGTGTTGGAGGCGTACACGACGTTCGGGTGCGCCGCGCAGCTCGACGGCGAGGTCACCTTGACCGCATAGGCCCCGACTCCGCCCAGGTCCGAGGAGTTGCCGCGCCACACGTTGCCGCAGCCGTTCTGGAACGACGGGGTGGTGGCCGGGTTGTGCGTCTCGTACCCGTTCGCGAACGTGCCCGGCGCCGCGAAGGTGCCGGTGTTGTTCTCGATCAGGTAGTCGATGCCCTTGACGTCGACCCAGGAGTCGGCGGAGTTCTGGCCGGAGATCCCGCGCCCGTCGAAGGTGTTGCCCCGGATGATCCCGCCGGTGGTGCCCTCCTTGACGTCGATGGGCTCCGCCGCGATGTACGGCCCGATCCGGTTGTTCTCGACCAGGACGCGGTCCGAGCGGTCGACCCCGGCGGAGTTGCCGTGGCACCCCCAGTTGGAGTTCGCGGATCCGAGGTACACGCCCTCGCCGTAGCCGGGCTGCACCAGACCGGTGTACTCGACAACGGAGTTGCGGATCACCCCGTCGGCGGAGGAGCGCCGGAAGTGCACGCCCTCCTCCTCGGTGTGGTGGACGTACAGCCCGTCGATCACGACGTGCGGCGAACCGTCCAGCACCACGCCCTTCTTGGAGTCCCGCACGGTGAACCCGGTCAGGTTCCAGTACGGTGCGCCGGACAGCCACAGGCCGTAGCCGGAGTCCCACCCGGCCGTCGGCACCGGGCAGTCGGGCGGGTCGCCCGCCGGGCCGTCGTTGACCAGGACGGCGGTCCGCGGCCCGGTCAGAGTGATCGGCCGGCTCGCGGTGCCCGCCCGCTGGGTCGCGAACGCCCCGTGGTACTCGCCGGGGGCCAGCCGGATCGTCTGCCCGGCCTCGGCCCCGGCCAGTGCGGCGGTCAGTTGGGCGGAGTTCGCGACGTCCACGAGCGGGCCGGGCGTGCCGGTCGGTGTGGCGGTGGGGGTCGCGGTCGGTGTTGCGGTCGGTGTCGCCGTGGGAGTGACAGTGGGACTGGGACTGGGACTGGGACTGGGACTGGGACTGGGACTGGGACTGGGACTGGGACTCTGGGACGGGCTCGGGGTGGCGGAGCCGTTGCAGGGGGCGCCGTTGACGGTGCAGTTGTACGGCAGGCCCAGGCCTGCGGCGTTGAAGCCGAAGCTGGTCTGCCCCGAGGGTGCGACGGCACCGTTGTAGGTCGCGTTGGTGAACGTGACGTGGTTACCGGCCGTGGTCCGGGTCGACGACCAGCTGGTGGAGACCGTGGTGCCGGCCGGCAGGTCGAACTCCACCGTCCAGCCGGTCGAGGCCGCGTCGCCGCTGTTGCTGAGGTTCACGTTGGCGCCGTAGCCGGTGCTCCACATCGACTGCTGCACGATCTGCGCGATGAGGCGCGGGCCCGCCGCGTGGGCCGGCAGGGCCGGTGCGATCGCCGCGGCGGCCGCCAGTGCGGTCGCGGCCAGGGCGCCGATGATCGGTCTGCGCATGATGCTCCTGAGGTCTGGGATGTGTGGGGGGCGGGCGCCCGGGTCAGCGGACGGTGAGGTCGGCCGGCAGGCCGGGGCCGGAGGCGTTGAAGCCGAAGCTCTGCTCCTGGCCGGACGCGATCGCGCCGTTGTAGCTCACGTTCGTGAAGGTGAAGTGCTGCCCGCTCTGCGTCCGGGAGGACGACCAGCTGCTGGAGACCGCGGTGCCGGCCGGCAGGTCGAACTGCACGTTCCAAGCCGTCGACGGGGCGGCGCAGTTGTTCTTGACGAAGACGTTCATGCCGTACCCGCTGCTCCACACCGAGCTCTGGACGGTGCGAACGGTCAGGCAGGCGGTCGGCGACGCGGTGGCGGACGGGGAACTCGACGGCGACGGAGAAGGGGAGGGCGAGGCGGAGGGCGAGGGCGAGGCGGACGGGGAGGACGACGGCGAGGGGGACGCCGTGGCGGAGTTCGACGGCGACGGCGAAGCGGTGCCGCCGCCACCGGTGACGGACCGCAGGAACAGCGATGCCGCGCTGTCCGTCCGGGTCGCGTCCACGCCGTGGCCGCCCGTGTAGTCGAGCTGTTCGCGACCGGCCCAGTCGCTGATCGGGGTGCCGGCGGCGTCCAGGTGGTGCCAGGCGGTGCCCGTCCAGCCGAACTGGTAGATGCGCTGGTGGTCGGCGTAGTAAGGGGTGTAGCTGCCACCGGCGTTGAGCTGCTTGGTCATGCTGTTGCCGAAGAAGACGTTGCGCGGCCCGCTGGAGCCGGACCACTTCACCGCCTTCTTGCCGGCGGCCCACCAGATCGGGAACCAGGTCGAGGCGTCCGGTGCGCCGCCGCCCTCCTCGCCGCAGTTGGAGCGGCAGTTGGCGGAGCGGTGCTCGTACGGCACGGCCACCGTGTTCAGCTCGATCAGGTTGTTGCGTTCCCAGCCGCCGTGCAGGTTGATGTCGGAGTCGAAGTCGTTGCCGATCACGACGTTGCCGGAGGCCGACCACTGGAAGGTGAAGTGCCGCAGGTTCCGCGAGGTGTTGCCGGCATAGAGCGAGTCCCAGACCCGGGAGCCGCGGAAGTAGCCGTTGCCGCCCTTGCCCTTGTTCCAGGCGCCGTCCAGCTGGTTGTTGACGATCTGCAGGTGGTAGGCCTCCTCGGTGACGATCGGGTGGGAGCCGGTCATCTCCGTCCGGATTCCCCTGACCCAGGAGTCCGCCGCCCACTTGAAGACGATGCCGTGCATCTCGTCGGCGGGTGACATGTTGCCGTAGTTGTGCACGGCGTCGGCGGCGTTGAGGCCGGGGATCTCCTGGGTGAGCGCGAAGTCCTCGAAGCCGACGCCCACCACCGGGTCGACGATCGGGGCGGCCTTGGAGTCGTAGACGGCGCCGTCGATCGGTGCGGAGCCGTCCGAGACCGAGGTGACCGGGACGTCGTACTCCAGCGGCTTGTCCAGCGTCAGCGTCCGGTTGGCGGTGTCGACGGCCGTGACGGTGAAGATCTGCTGGCGCATGTGGATGTTCTGCAGGGTGCCGTCGGCGGGCTGGATGTCCTGCTGGGCATAGAACTTGAGCGAGTTGGCGGCGCGGATGTTCACCAGGCCGCCGACCTTGAGGTTGGTCAGGGCACCGCTGCTCGCCAGCGGTACCACGGTGTCTCCGGTGCGGGCGGCGAAGCCGGTGTCGCCGGTCTTCTCGCGCAGCTTCACCCCGGCCTTCCAGTGCACGTTGACGGTGCCCTCGAAGAGGTCCTTCCGGTTGGCGGGTGCCGCCGCATAGTCGGCGGCGTAACTCGGGTCCACCCCGCGCGACTGGACCCGGAACAGCCCGCGCCCGGGCCAGATCCAGCCGCCCTTCCCGGCGCCCGAGGTCATCCCGTCCTCGTCCCAGTCCGAGCCGTCGGGGGTGAGCGCGTCGTAGCGGGTGTTCGCGTCGGGCCGGAAGACGAACCGGGTGCCGCCGGCGCCGCTTCCCGCACCGCGCAGGATGAGGTAGTCGGCGTCCACGCCGATCTGGCGCGAGATGTTCAGGGTGCCGGCGGGCAGGGTGATCAGCGAGAGCCGGTCGTAGCCGGCCGTGGGGGAGCAGGCGGTGCGGACGCGGTCGATCGCGGACTGCAGGCCGGCCGAGTCGTCCACGCCGTCGTCGGGTCTGACCGCGTACTGGGAGGCCAGGACCGCAGGGGTGAGCCGGCAGGCGGAGTCGGGGGTGGTCCGGGATGCGCCGGGCAGGTCGGCGCCGCCGCGGTAGCCGGCCTTGGACCAGTCGTAGAGCCCGGTCACCGGCGCGCGGCGGTTGGCCGTGGACAGGTCCAGAGCGGTGAGTGCGGCGCCGGTCTGTGCGGCGGCGGCCGCCGGGGTGGCGCTGTGGGCGCCGACGGCGATGACGCCTGATGTGACCAGGACGGCGGTGGTACTCGCGAGTGCCACCAGTGATCGTGCGGACAACGTACCTCCAGAGCGGGAGGGGGCAGCCGGAGCGGAGGGGCGGCCCGGGAAGGGGGGACCGGCGGCTCCTGAATTGGCATCAGGGTCGCGGCAGTTGGGCCGGGGAGTCGATCCTCATGGTGCTGATGATGTGACGACTGGTCAAGACCAATCCGCGTATCAGTACCAGATCCAGATATGTGGACGCCGACAGCCCGGCGGCGGCCGTGCCGAAGGCCCGGCCGTCGCGGTGACGTGCCGGGCTGCGAGTGCGGTCTGTCCTGCGGAGCCGCCGCGCCCTGATGTCGTCAGGCCGCCCTCCCGAGGGGTCGATCGGCGACATCCTCGCGAGGCGGCTCAAGTTAAAGAGCGTTACTTGATGCGTCAAGGTCTGCGGTGAAGCCGGAGTGTCCGTCCGGCGATGGATTCGGGGTGGGTCGACTGGCGTGGCGACTAGGTCAGGAAACTTTCCTAACCAAAAGTATTGACCATGCCCCCGCGGGCCCCGATTCTGTACGGTACCCAGCCTCCCCGCCCCTGGGAGCGACCCTGCCGACCCCTCCGAGCAGGGGATCGGGTCCACGAGCATCCGGCCCGAGGCCGCCCCGCGTCCTCGCCAAGACCGTTGTCCAGCACAAGGGATGAGGATTCCCGATGAGAAATCTGCACAGAATCAGCTGCACACTGCTCGCTGCGGCCGGCCTGGTGGTGGGAGTGGTCGCGGCACCCGCGTCCGCCGCCGCCACCCGCTACGAGGCCGAGAGCGCGGGCCTCTCACTCGGGGTGGTGGAGGCCAACCACACCGGTTTCTCCGGTACCGGCTTCGTCAACGGTGACAACGCGGTCGGCAGTTACGTCGAGTTCACGGTGAACGCGGCGGCCGCCGGCAGCGCGACCGTCGGGATCCGGTACGCCAACGGCACCACCGTGAACCGGCCTGCCGACGTCGCGGTCAACGGCGCCGTGGTCTCCGCGGCGCGGTCCTTCGCCGGCACCGGCAACTGGGACACCTGGGCCACGTCCACGCTCACCGTGCAGCTCGCCGCGGGTGCCAACCGGATCCGGCTGACCTCCACCACGGCGAACGGCCTGGCCAACATCGACTTCCTGGACGCCGACCTCGGCACCACCACGACCCCGGGCGGCCCGGCCGTCCCCTTCGGCAGTCACCAGTTCGCTTACGCGGCAGGGACGTTGAAGCCGACGGGAGCGCAGTCCACGCTCGACCAGAAGGTGATCAGCACCTACAACGCGTGGAAGGCCGCCTTCGTCAAGCAGAACTGCGGCAACGGCTGGTACGAGGTGATCTCCCCGGACGCCGACCACCCGTACGTCGCCGAGGCGCAGGGCTACGGCATGGTGATCACCGCGACCATGGCGGGCGCCGATCCGAACGCCAGGACCGTC
Organism: Kitasatospora sp. NPDC057223; assembly: GCF_042669755.1. NCBI lineage: Bacteria > Bacillati > Actinomycetota > Actinomycetes > Kitasatosporales > Streptomycetaceae > Kitasatospora > Kitasatospora sp. NPDC057223. Next base: position 43,794 of record NZ_JBHUWW010000069.1, read on the forward strand.
TTCGACGGCATGGTGAAGTACATGCTCGCCCACAAGTCGGTGAACAACGCCAACCTCCTCGCCGCCGAGCAGGACACCTCCTGCAAGAGCGTCAACGGCTCCGACTCGGCGACCGACGGCGACCTCGACGTCGCCTACGGCCTGCTCCTCGCTGACAAGCAGTGGGGCAGCACCGGCAGTTACAACTACAAGGACCTGGCCGTCAAGCACATCAACGCGATCAAGGCCAGCGAGGTCAACTCCACCACCCACCTGATGCTGCTCGGCGACTGGTCGAGCTCCGGTGACGCGCAGTACAACATCACCCGTTCCTCGGACTTCCTGCTCGACCACTTCCGCGCCTTCAAGTCCGCCACCGGGGACGCCGCCTGGGACACCATCCGGACGGCGCACCAGAACCTGATCACGCAGCAGCAGAGCACCTACGCGGCGAGCACCGGCCTGCTGGCGGACTTCATCGTCAACACCAACACCACCCCGAAGCCCGCCCCCGGCGAGGTGCTGGAGAGCGCCAACGACGGGGACTACGGCTGGAACGCCTGCCGCGACCCGTGGCGGATCGGTGCCGACGCCGTGACCAGCGGGGACGCCGCCTCGCTCGCCTCCGCCCGCAGGATCAACTCCTGGATCAAGACGAAGACCGGCGGCAACCCCGACAGCATCGTCACCGGCTACCACCTCAACGGCACGGCCTTCGACAGCGGCAGCGACATGGCCTTCACGGCGCCCTTCGTCGTGACCGCGATGACCGATCCCGGTTCGCAGGCCTGGCTCGACGCGCTCTGGACCAAGCTCGCCGCGACGCCGATCAGCCCCTCGCTCTACTACGGCGGCAGCGTCCAGCTGCAGTCGATGATCGTCGCCTCCGGCAACTACTGGGTCCCGTAGTGGAACGCCGGGGCCACGCCGGCGGCATGCCGAGGATGCTCGGGCCCACCGGCGCCGCGGGCGTGGCCCCGGCCGCATGCGGGTCGAACGCCGGCGCGGTGCCGGCGCCGGCTTTCGCGACAGGAGGGCCCGGGCCGCGAACGGCGGGAGGGCCGCCGTCGCCCCTTCCGCAGGGGCGGCGGGGCGGCGACGGCCGGCAGGGAGGGCTACTCGTGGAACTCGAAGCGCCAAGCCTGCTCGTAGCTCTCCGGCTCCAGCGGCCGCAACGCCGTCATCGGGGGGAAGATCCTCAGCAGGCTGAGGTCCACCGCCAGTTCGAGGCCGTCGACCGGCCCGCCGGGGACCACCACATGGAAGGTGTGCGGCTCGGCAGACTGCCGGAGCTGCCACTCGGTGGCCTGGGAGGAGCCGCGGAGCATCTTGTTGATCTCGGGGACGCCGTCGAAGCTGAGGTACGTCTCGTGCCGCAGGTTCTTGATGGTGACGTTGCCGTTGGAGAGGCCCTCGACGTGCCACTCCTGCTCGCCGGGCTGCCCGGTCGGCGGCAGGACGACCGCAGGGGCCTTCGCGTCGTGGAGCGTCAGGTGCTGCTCGTTGCGCCGGGTGATTGCGTAGGGGCCGTTGGGGATCGGTGCCATGACAGTTCTCTCCTGGGGAGGGGAAGTCGTCGGTGTGCCGCTCCGACCGGAGCGCACACGGACGATCCTTGCCGTGGAACCGCACTGTGGGCGAGGAACTCGCCCGACGGTCGCCCGATCGGGTGAGGCGGCCCGACGGCGGCGGCGGGGTTGTCCAC
>NZ_JBHUWW010000070.1:0-44964 GCF_042669755.1 Kitasatospora sp. NPDC057223
GTCCAGGACGCTCCGGGGGCCCACTGGGTCCCTGCTGCTACTCCCCGCGGTTCGGCTTCGCGCCGGTGGAACCGCGCATCACCAGCTCGGGCTGGAACATGAACTCCCCGCGCTGCGCGGCGTTCCCGCCGACCTCCTCCAGCAGGGCGTCGACGGCGGCGGTGGCCATCGCCTCGACCGGCTGGCGGATGGTGGTCAGCGGCGGCTCCGTGAAGGCGATCAGCGGCGAGTCGTCGAAGCCGACCACCGAGACGTCCTGCGGCACCGCGAGGCCGCGCTGGCGCACCGCCCGGATCGCGCCGAGCGCCATCATGTCGCTGCCGCAGACGATCGCGGTGCAGCCCTTGTCGAGCAGGGCGCCGGCCGCGGCGTGGCCGCCCTCCACGCTGAACAGCGTGTGGTGCACCAGGCCCTGGGCCTCCTCCGGCGTCACGCCGAGCAGATCCGTGACGGCCGCGGTGAAGCCCTCGATCTTGCGCAGCACCGGGACGAACCGGCGCTGGCCGACGGCCAGGCCGATCCGCTCGTGGCCGAGCTCGACCAGGTGCTGGACGGCCATCCACATCGCCGCCCGGTCGTCGGGCGAGATGAACGGCGCGGCGATCTTCTCGCTGTAGCCGTTGATCAGCACGAACGGCACCTGCCGGCCGGTCAGCTTGGCGTACCGGTCGTGGTCCGCGGTGGAGTCCGCGTGCAGGCCGGAGACGAAGACGATGCCGGCCACTCCGCGCTCGACGAGCATCTCCACCAGTTCGTCCTCGGTGGAGCCGCCCGGGGTCTGGGTGCAGAGCACCGGGGTGAAGCCGTGCCGGCTGAGCACCTGCTCGATCACCTGCGCGAGCGCAGGGAAAATGGGGTTGCTCAGTTCGGGTGTGATCAGCCCGATCAGGCCCGCGCTGCGCTGCCGCAGTCGGGTGGGCCGTTCGTAGCCGAGCACGTCGAGCGCCGCCAGCACGGTCTGCCGTGTGGTCGCGGAGACGCCCGCCTTGCCGTTGAGGACGCGGCTGACGGTCGCTTCGCTGACCCCCGCCTGCGCCGCGATGTCCGAGAGTCGCGCCGTAGTCACGATCCCAGAGCCTATTGCAACCACGTCACACCGCCCACCAGATGGTGCTGTCCGCCGCCAGGATGGTCGCTCCGTCCACCGCGACAGCCTCGGTGGAGGAGAGCAGGATACGGCCTGGGGCCGCGATCCGGACCGGCTCGGAGGTGGTGTTCGCGGTGCAGACGAAGGATCCCGCGGCCGTGTCGCGGCGGAAGGCGAGGACGCCCTCGGGCGTCTCCAGCCAGGTCACCGCGGTGCCGGCACCCAGCGCGGGGTGCTCGCGGCGGATCGCGAGGGCGCTGCGGTAGAGCTCCAGGGTGGAGGCCGGGTCGCCGGTCTGCGCCTCGACGGAGAGCTGCGCCCACTCGGCGGGCTGCGGCAGCCAGCTGGGGCCGCCCGCGTCGGGGCCGAAGCCGTACGGGGCCTCGGTGCCGGACCACGGGATCGGCACCCGGCAGCCGTCGCGGAAGCCGTCCTGGCCCGCCTGGCGGTGGAAGGACGGGTCCTGGCGGACCTCGTCGGGCAGGTCGGTGACGTCCGGCAGGCCGAGCTCCTCGCCCTGGTAGACGTACGCCGAGCCGGGCAGCGCGAGCATCAGCAGGCTGGCGGCGCGGGCGCGGCGCAGGCCCAGCTCCCGGTCGCCGGCGGTGCGGATCTGGGTGCCGCCGGGCGGGTTGGCGAAGCGGGTGGCGTGCCGGGTGACGTCGTGGTTGGACAGCACCCAGGTGGCCGGGGCGTCGACCGGGCGCATCGCGTCCAGCGAGACGTCGATGACCTCGCGCAGCGCGGCCGCGTCCCAGTGGGTGCCCAGGTACTGGAAGTTGAAGGCCTGGTGCAGCTCGTCCGGGCGGACGTAGTTGGCGGTCCGCTGGACGGTCGGGGTCCACGCCTCGGCGACGCCGATCCGCTCGCCCGGGTACTCGTCGAGGATCTTGCGCCAGACCCGGTAGATGTCGTGCACGCCGTCCTGGTCGAAGAACGGCATCACGTCGTTGCCGAGCAGCTTGAGCTGGTCGTGCGAGCCGAGGTCGGGCAGGCCGGCGGCCTTGACCATGCCGTGCGCGACGTCGACCCGGAAGCCGTCCACGCCCATGTCGAGCCAGAACCGCAGGATCGAGCGGAACTCGTCCGCGACGGCCTCGTTCTCCCAGTTGAAGTCGGGCTGCTCGGGCGCGAACAGGTGCAGGTACCAGTCCCCCGCGGTGCCGTCCGGGTCGACGGTACGGGTCCAGGCCGGGCCGCCGAAGATGGACTCCCAGTCGTTCGGCGGCAGTTCGCCGTTCTCGCCCTTGCCGGGGCGGAAGTGGTAGCGCTCGCGCAGCGCGGAGCCCGGGCCCTCGCGCAGGGCGCGCTGGAACCACTCGTGCTGGTCGGAGGAGTGGTTGGGCACCAGGTCGACGATGATCCGCAGACCGAGCCCGTGGGCGTCGCGGATCAGCGCGTCGGCGTCCAGCAGGTTGCCGAACATCGGGTCCACCGCGCGGTAGTCCGCCACGTCGTAGCCGGCGTCGGCCTGCGGCGAGGCGTAGAACGGGGACAGCCAGACGGCGTCCACCCCGAGGTCCTTCAGGTACGGCAGCTTGCTGCGGATGCCCGGGAGGTCGCCCATGCCGTCGCCGTTGGAGTCGGCGAAGCTGCGCGGGTACACCTGGTAGATGACCGCTTCCCGCCACCAGCCTCTGAGCTCACCGGCGTTGTCGGCAGTCGCGACGGGCGCGGCGGCGGGGACGGCGGCGGCGGGCCGGGAGGTGTCGGCCAGGTTCTGGGTCATGGACAGTCATCCCTTGGGGACTAGGTGGCGGACCGGCCGCAGGGTTGCGGCGGCCGGTGCGCGGCGACAGACAGACAGTTCGGAAGTACGGGGTATTACTTCGCGGCACCGGCGGTGAGGCCGGTGACCAGGTGGCGCTGCACCAGGTAGAACAGGCCGGACGACGGGATCGCGATCAGCACGGCGGTCGCGGCCATCAGGTTCCACTGCGAGTCGTGCTCGCTGACGAAGGTCTGCAGGCCGACGGCCAGCGTGTACTTGTCGGAGCTGAGCATGAAGGTGGAGGCGAAGGCGACCTCGGCCCAGGCGGTGAGGAAGGAGTAGAACGCCGCCACCGCCAGGCCCGGCCGGGCCAGCGGCAGGATGAGCCGCCAGAAGGTGCCGAACGGGTTGAGCCCGTCGACCCGGCCGGCCTCGTCGATCTCCACCGGGATGGTGTCGAAGTAGCCCTTCAGCAGCCAGGCGCAGTACGGCACGGTGGTGGTCGAGTAGACCAGGATCAGGCCGACGTAGGTGTCCAGCAGGCCCAGCGTGGAGAGGATCGTGTACATCGGCACGATCAGCACCGCGATCGGGAACATCTGGGTGACCAGCAGCGACCACATCAGCGGCCGGTGGCCGGGGAAGCGCATCCGGGAGACCGCGTAGCCGGTGGTCGCGGCGATCAGCACGCCCACGATCGTGGTGACGCCGGCGACCAGCATCGCGTTGCCGAACCAGGTGAAGAAGTCGGTGTCGAACAGCACCGTCGAGTAGTTCGAGAACGTCATCTTGTCGAAGATGGCGCCGGGGTGGAGGTAGTCGCTCTTGTCCGGGCCGAGCGAGATGAAGACGATCCACAGCACCGGGAAGAGCGCGATCAGGCTCGCCAGGAGCAGGGCGCCGTGCGAGAGCACCTTGGTCAGCGGGCTGAGCTCGCCGCGCTTGCGGGTCTTCACGGGTGCGGCCTTGGGGGTGCCGGCCCCCGGGACGGTGATGTTCGGTCGTTCGGTCGTGGTGCTCATCGGGATGCCTGCCTTCTTGGCCGTCGTGGTCACTGGGATGCGTTCGTCGCATGCATGGCTGACGGTCGCCCGTCAGCCGTTGGCCTGCTCGTTGCGGGCCAGCCAGCGGCGGTAGAAGGAGGTGAAGACGATCAGGATGGACAGCAGGATGACGCCGTAGGCCGCCGACTGGGCGTAGTCGCGGGGCTGCTGGCCGAAGCCGAGGCGGTAGGCCCAGGTGACGAGGAGCTGGGCGTCGGTGCCGCCGGACCCGAAGAGCAGGAAGATCACGGCGAACTGGTTGAAGGTCCAGATGACACCGAGCAGGATGACCGTGCTGGAGACCGAACGGAGGCCCGGCAGGGTGACGTTGCGGAACTGCTGCCACGGCGAGGCGCCGTCCATCTCGGCGGCCTCGTACAGCTCGGCCGGGATCGACTGCAGGCCGCCGAGCAGCGAGATCATCATGAACGGCACGCCGCACCAGGTGTTGACCAGGATCGCGGCCGACTTCTGCGCCAGCGGGTCGTCCAGCCAGCCGGGCTCCGGCAGGTGCAGGGTGGAGAGGATGGTGTTGACGGCGCCGCCGTCGGAGAGCATCAGCCGCCAGGAGAAGACCGTCACGAAGGTCGGCACGGCCCACGGCAGGATCAGCAGCAGGCGGTAGGCGCCCCGGCCGCGCAGCTTCTGGTTGAGCAGCAGCGCGAGGCCCAGGCCCAGCGAGTAGTGCAGGCAGACGCAGATGACCGTCCAGGCGATCGTCCAGACGAAGTGCGACCAGAAGCGGTCGTACGAACCCGGACCCCAGAGGATGTCGGCGTAGTTGTGCAGGCCGACGAACTCGTAGGTGGCCGGGATCGAGTTCTCGCCGATCTGGCGCGCCGAGTTGAGGCTGTTCGCGTCGGTCAGGGTCAGCCACAGGCCCTCGGCGAGCGGGTAGGCCACCAGCACCCCGAGCACCACGACGACCGGCGCGATCATCGCGTAGGCGTACCAGTGCTTGCTGAACGATCGCTTGAACCGCTCCACGAGACCGGGACGCGGCTCGCGCTCACGGCTGCCCTTGGTGGGTGCACCCTGCACGGCGACTGCCATTTTGTTGACACCTTTTCGAGAGGTCCGCAGCCTCACTACGGCGACTGCTGTTCGTACGAGGGCGGCCGGGGTGCCCTCGTTGCCCACGGCCGGTGGCCGTCCGGCCCGCTGGGGTGGCGGGTCGGACGGCCGGGGGTGTTACTTGCTGAAGTCGGGGAGGAGCTTCGCGTAGTCGGTGGCGATGGTGGCGAGTCCGTCCTGGGTGGTGGTGCCGCCCTGGACGACCTTGCCGAGGTTGGTGCCGAGGGAGGCGAAGAGGGAGCTGTACTCGGCGAGTTCCGGGCGGGGCTGCGCGGTGGGCAGGACGTCCTGGAAGCCGGCGATGCCGGGGTTGGCCTTGACCTCGGGGGTGTAGGCGTCGGAGCGGGTCGGCAGGGTGGAGTTCTTCTGCGCGATGAAGGCCTGGCTCTCGGCGGAGGTCATGTAGGCGGCGAACTTCTCGGCGGCGGCCTTGTGGGCCTTGTCGGCGCCGGCGTAGACGGAGATGTTGTGGCCGCCGGTGGGGGCGCCGGCCTTGCCGGCGGAGCCGGCGGGGACGGGGGCGATGCCGAGGTTGGCCTTGTCGGCGAAGGCGGTGCCCTTGTAGACGTTGGTGATCTCCCAGGGGCCCTGGATGATGGCGGCGACCTTGCCGCTGTTGAAGGCGTCCATCATGTGGGCGTAGGAGTCGCTGGTGAGGTCGGCCTTGACGGTGCCGGGGGCGGTGAAGAGGCTCTTGTAGGTCTCGACTGCCTTGGCGGCCTCGGGGGAGGTGACGGTGATCTTCTTGCCGGCGGCGTCGACGGTGTCGGTGCCCTCGCCGAACAGGAGCGGCATGGCGTAGTAGCCGTCGCCGGCGCGCATCCAGAAGCCGTCGGCGCCGGCCTTCTCCTTGACGGCGGCGGCGGCGCTCTTCAGCTCGTCCCAGGTCTTGGGGGCGGCGGTGATGCCGGCCTTGGCGAAGAGGTCCTTGTTGTAGAGCAGGCCGAGGGTGTCGGTGACGAGGGGGACGCCGTAGAGCTTGCCCTGGTACTTGGCCTGCTGGATGAGGCTGGGCTGGAAGGCGCCGGCGTCGGCCGCGGCGGGGGTGGCGTCCAGGGGCTCGAGGTAGCCGGCCTTGGCGAAGGCGGCGGTCCAGCCGACCTCGGAGCGGAAGACGTCGGGTGCGCCCTTGGCGCCCATCGCGGTCTGCAGCTTGTTCTGCGCCTGGTCGAAGGGGACGCTGACGAAGTCGACCTTGACGGTGGGGTTGGCGGCCTCGAACTTCTTGACGAGCTCCTGGTAGTTCGGCGCCTCGTTGGTGGCGTTCGAGGTGTCCCAGAAGGTGAGCGTCACCGGGCCGTCGGCCTTGGTGTCGCTGCTGGAGCCGCTGCTGCCACAGGCTGCCATCGAGACCGCGAGGGCCGCAACAAGGGCAGAGGCCGCGATGCCACGCCGCATGAGAACTCCTAAGAGGATCGAGGAGAGGACCGCGCACATCGGCCGTCCCGTGCCGACTGCCGGTGTGGCCGTCGGGCTTGGGGAGGAACGTAACAGCGGTGTGAGCGGCAGTGAAAGAACTTGCAGACAGTTTCTGCAACGATGTGCTGATCGTTACGTCCGTGTGTCCTTCGCGTTGCCGACCGTCCACGTCCCTCCAGGCCCCCCTCCAGGCCCCCTCCGGCTACCCCGGCAGCGCCGCCGGGTGCCGCCACAGGCCCCGGCCGGCGAGCAGCGGCAGCACGCCCTCGCCGAACCAGTAGGCCTCCTCCAGGTGCGGGATCCCGGAGAGGACGAACTCGTCCACCCCCGCGCGGTGGTACTCCTCGATCAGGTCGGCCACCTCCCGGTGGCTGCCCACCAGCGCGGTCCCGGCGCCGCCCCGGACGAGCCCGATGCCCGCCCACAGCCCCGGGTGCACCTCCAGCCGGTCGGTGGCGCCGCCGTGCAGCTCGCGCATCCGCCGCTGGCCGTCCGACTCGCTGCGGGCGAGGGCGAGTTGGGTCGTACGGATGCGCTCGGGGTCCATCCCCGCGAGCAGCCGGCCGGCCTCCGCCCAGGCCTGCTCGGAGGTGTCCCGCGCGATCACGTGCAGCCGGACCCCGAAGCGGGGCCGCCGGCCGTGGGCCGCGGCCAGGCCGCTGATCCACTCGACCTTCTCGCGGACCTGCGCGGGCGGCTCGCCCCAGGTCAGGTAGACGTCCGCGTGGCGGGCCGCCACCTCGCCCGCCGCCGGCGAGGAGCCGCCGAAGTACACCTCCGGCACCGGATCCGGCAGCCGGGTCAACTCGGCCTTCTCCACCCGCAGATGGGCGCCATGGTGGTCGACGCTCTCGCCCGCCCAGAGCCGCCGGACGATGCTCAGGAACTCGTCCGTCCGGGCGTAGCGCCCCTCCTTGTCCAGGAAGTCCCCGTATGCGCGCGCCTCGGCCGACTCACCGCCGGTCACCACGTTCAGCAGCAGCCGGCCGTGGGACTGGTGCTGGTAGCTGGTCGCCATCTGGGCCGCCAGCGTCGGACTGATCTGCCCCGGCCGGAAGGCGACCAGGAACTTCAGCCGCTCGGTCACCTGGGTGAGCATCGCCGTGGTCAGCCACGCGTCCTCGCACCACGCGCCGGTCGGGGTCAGCGCGCCGACGAAGCCGAGCTGCTCCGCCGTCCGGGCGATCTGTCCCAGGTACTCCACGGTCGGCGGGCGGTCCGAGCCCGCCGTCCCGGGGGTCGAGCCGTGGCCGCCGCCGACCACGTGGCGGCTGTCGCCGGTGGTGGGCAGGAACCAGTGGAAGGTGATGGCCATGCGAGGACTCCTGGAGCGGGATCGGCGAGGGGCGGGCAGGTCAGCGACGGACGGCTACGCCGGGTGCGGCGGTGAACCCGCCGAACCCGCCGTCGTGGTAGACCAGCGGCGAACTGCCTTCCTCCGCCCCGGTGTCGACGACCTCGCCCACCACCAGCAGGTGGTCGCCCACCTCCTGGAGCAGCACCCGGCGGGCGGTGAGCCACGCGGCGGCCCCGAACAGCACCGGCACCCCCTGCTCGCCCGGCGTCCAGTCGGTGCCGGCGAACCGGTCGGCCCCGCTGCGGGCGAACCGTGCCGCCAGCTCCTCCTGGTCCCGGCGCAGGATGTGCACGGCGAACGCCTCGGCCGCCCGGACGGCGGGCGCCGCCGAGGCGGTGGCCGAGATGTAGAAGGAGACCAGGGCCGGCTCCAGGCTGACCGAGGTGAACGAGGTCGCGGTGAAACCGGCCGGGCCCGGCACGGTGATGACGGTGACGCCCGCGGCCTGCCGGCGCAGCGTACGGCGCAACCGGTCGGCGCCCACCGGGGCGGGGCGGGGTGCGGGCACGGCGGGGGCGTCCTGGGTGACGGTCATGGGGAGGGTTCCTTCCGGCTGGCGGGTTGGGGCGGGATCAGCGCGAGGGTTCCTCGACGGTGAGGATGCGCGGCAGGGCGGGGCCGCCGCGCAGGCGCTCCAGCCACTGGACGATCTGCGCCGCCACACTGCGGTGGGTGGCGTCGTTGAGCACGTCGTGCCGGCCGTCCTCGACCAGCACCAGGGTGGCCGAGGGCAGCCCCGCCGCGAACCGGCGGACGGCCTCGGCCGGCGCGAGCGGGTCGGCGCCGCCCTGCAGCACCAGGACGGGCGGCAGTTGCTCCGGCGCGGTCGGCGCCTCGTTGAGCAGACCGGCCGCTACAGGCTTACCGAAGCCGCCACGGGTGAAACCCGGATCGGCCGCGAGGGCGCCCCGGTGGGCCGGGCAGGCCGTCCGGACGGCGAGCTCGTCCTCCCAGTCGGCGGGCGCCGCGGCGTCCGGGTCCAGCGGCAGCGCGGCGAGCAGCAGCCCGTCCGGCCGGCCCTCGCCCGCCCCGACGGCGGCCAGCGCGTGCAGGGCGCCGGTGTCCGAACCCGCCAGCACCACCGGCGCCGGGCTGTCCCGCGCGACCTCCGCGAGAGCGGCGGACACCGCCCCGGGCCCCGGCTCCGGACCAAGATCCAGCGCGTGCACCAGGTAGCCGTCGGCGGCCAGCCGGCGGCCGAAGCGCTGGTAGACGGCCGGGCTCTCGCCCCGGCCCGGCAGCAGGACGAGCGTGCCGCGCTGCGCGGCCCCCTCGGCGGGACGCCACACCGTGGCGGTCGCGGTGGCGGCGGTCATCGGGCGCTCCCGACGGCAACCGGGGCCTGGGCCAGCGCGGCGGACGCGGCAGCGGCGGCGCGCTCACGGTGGGCGACCTCCGCGCGGACCAGCGGCAGCAGCTCGCGCCCGTAGTCCAGCGCGTCCTCCAGCGGGTCGTAGCCGCGGATCAGCAGCGTGCTCACGCCGATGTCGACGTAGTCGAGCAGCGCCTGCGCGACCGTCTCCGGAGTACCCACCAGCGCGGTCGAGTTGCCCGCGGCGCCGGTGGCGGCGGCCGGCGCCGTCCACAGCGCGCGGTCGTGCCGGTCGGCGCGGGCGGCGGCGGCCAGCAGCCGCTGCGAGCCGGCGTTCTGCGGCTGGGCACCGGGCCCGGCCGGCAGGATGGCGCGCTTGCCGACGAACGAGCCGGCGCCCGCGGTGCGGTTCTGGATGGTGTGCAGGATGCCCTGCGCCCGCTCCCAGGCCTCCTCCTCGGTGCGGCCGAGGATCGGACGGAACGAGACGCTGATCCGGGGCGGGGTGCTGCGCCCGGCCGCCAGCGCGCCGGCCCGCACGGAGGCGATCTGCTCGGCCGTCTCGGCCAGCGGCTCGCCCCACAGGGCGAAGACGTCGGCGTGCTTGCCACCGACCCGGTACGCGGCCTCGGAGGAGCCGCCGAAGTACAGCGGGATCCGCGGCTGCTGGACGGGGCGCACCTCGGCGTGGAAGTCGTCCAGCCGGTAGTGGGAGCCCTCGTGCGAGAACGGGCCCTCGCTGGTCCACGCCTTGGTGAGGACGTCCAGGTAGTCGTCGCTGCGGGCGTAGCGCTCGTCCTTGGGCAGGTAGTCGCCGTCCCGGCGCTGCTCGGCGTCGTGGCCGCCGGTGATGATGTGGACGGCGACCCGCCCGCCGGAGAACTGGTCCAGGGTGGCGAAGGTCCGGGCGGCGAGCGTCGGCGCGACGAAGCCCGGCCGGTGCGCGACCAGCAGGCCGAGCCGCTCGGTGTGCGCGGCGACGTGGGCGGCGACCTGGCCGCCGTCCGGGCTGGCGGAGCTGTAGCCGATCAGGATCCGGTCGAAGCCGGCCTCCTCGTGGGCCTTCGCGAAGCGGCGGGTGAAGTCGGGGTCGACCACCGGCCCGGTGGCGGGGCGGGTCTCGGAGACGTCGGTGGTGCCGATCATGCCGATGAACTCGACGGGCATGGTGAGGACTGCCTTTCCTGTGCGGGACGTTCAGTTGGTTGCGGTGCGCCGCAGGGCGCTCTGCCCGGCGGCGAGCAGGACGGTGTCGTCCTGGGGGGTGTGGATCCGGCTGCAGAGCACGTTGCGCAGGTGCCGCTGCAGCGGGTTGTCGTACGTGAGCGCGTTGTTGCCGATCAGGGCGACGGCCTGCTGGACGGCGTCGATGGCGGCGCGGGTGCCGATCACCTTCGCCCCGGCGGCGTGTCCGGCGGCGGCCCGGTCGCCCGCGTCCACCGCCTCGGCGAGCGCGGTGACCAGGCGCTCCGCCCCGTTCAGCGTGACCTCGATCTCGCCGACGGCGCTCTGGAACCGCTCCAGCGAGGCCAGCGGCGCGCCGAGCGCGGTGGGGGTCCGCTCGTGCAGGAAGCCGGTCAGCCAGGTCTGCGCCGTCCGGGCCACCCCCAGGTAGAGGGCGGTCAGGCCGAGCGAGTTGTACGCCCCCGCCACCTGGTCGCGGCCGCCGTCCGCGCCGGGCAGCGCCAGCCCGGCGACCTGCCCGAGCGGGACGGGCACGGCGTCGAGCAGGACGTCGTCGCTGCGGCTGGCCCGCAGTCCGAGGTGGTTCCAGGTCGGCTCGACGGTCAGGCCGGGGCTGCCGGAACGCACCAGGAAGGAGCCGACCCGCGGCTGTTCCTCGTCGGTGCGGGCCCAGACCAGCATCCAGCGCAGCGCGACGGCGCCGGTGGAGAAGATCTTGCGGCCGGTCAGCTCCCAGTGGTCGCCGCGCCGTCGGGCGATGGTCGCGGGCAGCCCGCCGCGCACCGGGGTGCCCAGGTCCGGCTCCACCCGCAACGCGTTGATGAGGGTGGCCCGTTCGGCGGACTCGGCCAGCACCTCCCGGTACGTCTCGTCGGGCCAGAACGGTGTGCGGGCCTGCGCCGCGTGCGTGAACAGCGTCATCGCGGTGACCAGGGCCACCGCCGGGTCACCCGCGCCGAGGGCACCCAGGATCCGTACGGTGTCGGCCAGGGCGCCGCCCGGCCCGTCGGCGCCCGCGCCGACGGTGGCGGTCAGCAGGCCCGCACGGTGGACGAGTTCGATGCCCTCGTGCGGGAAGGAGGCCTCCCGGTCGTGCTCCTCGGCCCGGGCGGCGAGCGCGGCGGTGACGGCCGGGAGAGCGCCGAAGTCCGGCGGGGCGAGGGCGGGCGGGCTCAGGTGCGAGGTCATCGGGCGGGTTCCATCTCGGTAGGGGCCCCGGCGAAGGCGGGCGGGGTGCGGACGGTGACCGGAGGCGGGTCACCGCCGGTCCAGCGCTCCAGCTGGACCAGGGCGTGCTGGCCGACGCAGCCCTGGGACAGCCGTGAGCTGGGCAGGTCGGCGGTCAGCACATTGGGGTTGCCGTGCGCGCAGAGCGGCGGCTCCACGCCCGGCACCGGGTCGAACCAGGCGCCGGTCGGCAGCCGCAGCACACCGGGCCGGACCCGATCGGTGAGCACGGCACCGGCCAGGCAGGCGCCCCGGTCGTTGAAGATCCGCACCAGGTCACCGTCGCCGACGCCCCGGGCGGCGGCGTCGGCCGGGTGCAGCTCGACCGCCTCCCGGCCGGCCACCTTGGCGGCCAGGCTGACGGCGCCGGTGTCCAGTTGGCTGTGCAGCCGGGTGGCGGGCTGGTTCGCGATCAGCAGCAGCGGGTGCCGCTCGGAGCCCGCCCCGCCGAGCCGCTCCTCGGGCTCCAGCCAGCTCGGGTGACCGGGGCAGTCGGGCAGGCCCATCGCCGCGATGGTGGCGGAGGCCAGCTCGATCCGGCCGCTCGGCGTGCGCAGCGGGAAGCGCTCCGGGTCGGCCCGGAAGCCGCCGAACAGGGTGTGCTCGGCGGGCCCGGCCGGCAGCTGCCACTCGCCGGCCGCCCAGAACTCCTCGAACGGCGGCGGCTGCGCCTCGCCGGAGGCGGTCAACTCCCGGGCCCAGTCGCCGTACAGGTGCTCCAGCCACTGGCGCGGGGTGCGCCCCTCGGTGAAGCGCTCGCCGAAGCCGAGCCGGCCGGCCAGGGCGGCCAGCACGGCGTGGTCGTCGCGGGCCTCACCGCGCGGCTCGACGGCGCGGTGCATGGCGATCAGGTGGGTGTCCCGGCGGCCGCCGCCGAAGTCCTCGCGCTCCAGCGTGGTGGTGACGGGCAGCACGATGTCGGCGTGCCGGGCGGTGGCCGTCCAGTGCGGTTCGTGGACGATGACGGTGTCCGGGCGGGCGAAGGCGCGGCGCAGCCGGCCGAGGTCCTGGTGGTGGTGGAAGGGGTTGCCGCCGGCCCAGTGGACGAGCCGGATGTCCGGGTAGGTGTAGCGGGCGCCGTCGTAGTCGAACTCCTCGCCCGGGTGCAGCAGCAGGTCGGAGATCCGCGCGCAGGGGATGAAGTCCTGGACGGGATTGGGCCCTTGGGGGAGGTACGGCAGCCGCAGCTGCGGCCCGGTGTCGCCGACGTCGCCCATCGAGCCGTAGCCGTGCCCGAAGCCGCCGCCCGGCAGCCCGATCTGCCCGAGCGCGGCGGCCAGCGCCAGCGCGGCCCAGACCGGCTGCTCGCCGTACCGGGCGCGCTGGAGCGACCAGGTGACGGTGACCAGCGTCCGGGTCGCGGCCATCCGGCGGGCCAGCGCGCGGATCCGGTCGGCGGGGATCCGGCAGATCCCGGCCGCCCAGTCGGCGTCCTTGACGATGCCGTCCGGCCCGCCGCCCAGGTACCCGGCGAGGGTGTCGAAGCCCACGGTGTACCTGTCCAGGAAGGCCCGGTCGTGCAGGCCCTCGGCGATCAGGGTGTGGGTGAGTGCCAGCATCAGCGCGGTGTCGGTGCCGGGGGAGACCGGGTACCAGTCGGTGACGGGCCCGTCCGGGAGGTCGTCGCGCAGCGGGCTGACGAGCGCCACCTCGACGCCCCGGGAGGCGAGTTCAGCGAGGTGGCCGGGCGTGTGGTGCCGGGTCACCCCGCCCGGTGTGACGTACACGTTCTTCGCCGGGATGCCGCCGAAGGCCACGATCAGCCGGGTGTGCCGGACGATGGTCGGCCAGGAGGACGCGGCGCGCAGCACCGCCTCCGCGTCGCCGACCAGGTGCGGCAGCAGCACCAGCGACGTACCCAGGCTGTAGGAGTTCCGCGAGCCGGTGTAGCCGCCGAACTGGCTGAGGAACCGGTGCAGTTGGCTCTGCGCGTGATGGAACCGCCCGGCGCTCGCCCAGCCGTACGAGCCGCCGAACACGGCCTGGTTGCCGTGCTCGCGGCGGACCCGCTCCAGCTCCGCCGCGACCAGGTCGAGCGCGTGCTCCCACTCCACCTCGACGAACGGCTCCGCGCCGCGCGCCGAGGACGGGCCCGGCCCGCGCTCCAGCCAGCCCTGCCGGACGGCCGGACGCCGTACCCGGGTCGGGTGGTCGAGCGCGCCGGCCACCCCGCCGAGCAGCGGGGAGGGCGCCGGGTCGCCGGGGTGCGGCAGCACCTCGACGCCACCTCGGGCCCCGCGCCGGACGCCGAAGGCGCCCCAGTGCGAGGTGGTGGGAGCAGTGGGGGCGGTCATGCGCTCGCGGCTCCCGCCAGGACGGAGCGGTCGGCCTGCTCGCGCACCAGCGTGACCAGCTTGCCGTAGTCCCGGGCGTCGGCCAGCGGGTCGAAGCCGCGGATCAGCAGCGTGCCGACGCCGAGCGCCGTGTAGTCGAGCAGCGCCTCGGCGACCTGCTCGTACGAGCCCACCAGCGCGGTGGAGTTGCCGGCCGCGCCGGTGGCCTTGGCGACCGCCGTCCAGAGCCGCTTGTCGTGCACGTCGCCCTGCGCGGCGGCGGCCAGCAGGCGCTGCGAGCCCTCCTGCACGGAGTGGTCGAGGTTGAACTCCTTGCGCAGGTCGCCGACCCGCTCCTTGGTGAGGCGCAAAATCTCGGCGGCCCGCTCCCAGGCGGCCGCCTCGGTCTCGGCCGGGATCGGACGCAGGCTGACGCTGAACTTCGGGTCGCGGCCGTACGGCTGGGCGGCGGCGCGGACCTCGCGGATCCGCTCGGCGATGCCGGCCAGCGGCTCGCCCCAGAACGCGTACACGTCGGCGTGCCGGCCGCCGACCCGGACGGCGTCGGCGGAGGCGCCGCCGAAGTAGACCGGGATCGGCGTCTGCGGGCGGACGGAGGAGAGCGCCCCCTTGACGGTGTAGAACTCGCCGCTGTGGTCGAACGGTTCGGCGGACTCCCAGGTGCGGCGGACGACCTGGAGGAAGTCGTCGGTGCGGCGGTAGCGGGTCTCCTTGTCGCTCAGGTCGCCGTCCCTGGCCTGGTCGGCGTCGTCGCCGCCGGTGATCACGTGCAGGGCGATCCGGCCGGGGTGGAAGGCGTCCAGCGTGGCGTACTTGCGGGCCGCGAGCGTCGGCGAGACGAAGCCGGGCCGGTGGGCCAGCAGGACGCCGAGCCGGGTGGTGTGGGTGAGCACCTGGTCGGCGACGGTGAAGCCGTCCGGGCTGGCCGAGGAGTGCGCGACCAGCACCCGGTCGAAGCCCGACTCCTCGTGGGCCAGGGCGAGTTCCCGCAGGTAGGCGGGCTGGACGGTGGGGCCGGTGTCCTTGGTCTCGGTCTCACTGAACGGCTTGGTGGCGGCGATGCCGATGAACTCGACGGGCATGGCGGTACTCCAGGGATCGCGGGGGGCGGTGTCTTCGCGGGGGCGCTTGGTCCCCGCGGCGGTGTCAGAGAGCTGCGGTGGTGAGCTGCGTACGCCAGTCGGTGGCGCGGTGGCAGGCGGCGCTGCGGGCGGGCCCGTGCTCCAGCACGGCGGGGCGGGTCCGGCAGTCCGGGCCGGCGAACGGGCAGCGGTGGGCGAACGCGCAGGCGCCGTCGGCCGGTTCCATCGTCCACTGCGGCCGCGGCTCGCTCGGGCGCAGCTGCGCGGGGGTGATCCGGTGCTCGCGGCGGACGCTCGGCGCGGAGGCGGTCAGCAGTGCGGTGTACGGGTGCAGCGGGTTGGTGAGCACGTCCTCGGCGGGGCCCTGCTCGACGAGCGTGCCCCGGTAGAGGACGGCGATCCGGTCGGCGATGCCGGCCAGTGAGCTGAGGTCGTGCGAGATGACGACGACGGCGAGGCCGAGGGTGCGGCGCAGCTCGTCCAGGAGCAGCAGGACGTGGTTGCGGTTGGAGGCGTCCAGCGCGCTGACGGGTTCGTCGGCGAGCAGCAGCCGGGGGCGGGTGACGACCGAGCGGGCCAGCGAGACCCGCTGGCGCTGGCCGCCGGACAGCTGCCCCGGCGTGCGGCCGGCGAACTCGGCCGGCAGGCCGACCTGTTCGAGCGCCTCGCGGATCCGGGCCGGCCGCTCGGCCCGCTCCACGCCGGTGCCGACGGTGAGCGGCTCGCCGACGATTTCGCCGACCGTGAGATCCGGGTCGAGCGAGCGCAGCGGGTCCTGGAACATGTACTGGATCCGGCCGCTGCGGCGCAACTCCCGCAGGGCGCGCCCGCGCAGGCCGGTGACCTCGGTGCCGTCGACGGTGATCCGCCCGGCGACGACGGGCGCGAGGCCGACGACGGCCCGGGCGAGCGTGGTCTTGCCGGAGCCGGTCTCGCCGATCACGCCGAGGATCTCGCCGGCCCGCGCGTCCAGCGACACGTCGTCGAGCACGCGGTCGGCGGCCCGGCCGAGCCGGCGGCCGTAGGTCACGCCGAGGCCCTCGACGCGCAGCAGCGGCGCGCCTGCCGGGTCGGCGGTGGTGGCAGCGGGTGCGGGTGCGGGTGCGGTGGCAGCGGTTGCGGTTGCGGTGGCGGTCATGCGGGCACCTCCTGGCGGGATCGGTCGGTCGAGAGGGCGCCGCTCAGCGCGAGCTCCTCGGCGCGGTCGCAGCGCACCCGGCGTCCGTCGGCGCGCACGGTCAGCGGGACGGCGGCCTCGGAGCAGGCTTCGGCGGCGAAGGCGCAGCGGTCCGCGAAGCGGCAGCCGGCCGGAGCGGCGCCGGCCTCGGGCGGGCGGCCGGGGATCACCGCGAGGTCGCGGCGCTGCCAGTCACCGATCGAGGCGACCCGCAGCAGCGCCTCGGTGTAGGGGTGGGCGGGGGCGGCGACCACCTCGGCGGTCGGGCCGTCCTCGACGATCTCCCCGGCGTAGAAGACCAGGATCCGGTCGCAGACCTCGGCGACCACGGCGAGGTCGTGGGTGACCAGCAGCAGCGCGAGGCCGCGTTCGGTGCGCAGCCGGGCCAGCAGTTCCAGCACCTCGGCCTGGACGACGGTGTCCAGCGCGGTGGTCGCCTCGTCGGCGACCAGCAGTTCGGGGCCGCAGGCGACCGCGATCGCGATCAGGACGCGCTGCAGCATGCCGCCGGACAGCTCGTGCGGGTACTGGTCGTAGACCTCGTCCGGCCGGTGCAGGCCGACCGAGGTGAAGAGCTCCACCGCCCGGGCGCGGGCCTCGGCGCGCTTCAGCCCGAGCCGCAGCCGCAGCGGCTCCGCGAGCTGGCGGCCCACCGTCAGCGAGGGGTTGAGGTAGGAGGCCGGGTCCTGGAAGACCGCGCCGAGCCGGCTGCCGCGCACCTGCTCCCAGGCGCGGGCGCCGAGCGCGGTGAGCTCGGTGCCGCCGAGGTCGATGCGCCCGCCGGAGACCGCGACGCCGGGCGCGTTGACGCCGAGCACCGAGCGGCAGGTGAGCGTCTTGCCGCTGCCGGACTCGCCGACCAGCCCGACCGCCTCCCCGGCCCGGACGCTGAAGGAGACGTCGCGCACGGCCTCGGCGCGGCCCGCACCGACGGTCAGGTGCAGTCCCTCGACGCTCAGTACGGTGGCGCCCGGGGCGGTGGCGGGGTCAGACGGGGAGGGGGACATCGGCCTGCTCCTTCGGTGAGATCGGCGCGGACGCCGCGGCGCGCCCGCGGCGCCCGGCCGGTGCGGCCGCGCGGACCGGCTCCGTTCCCGCCGCGCCCGCGTCCCGCACGGCGTCGGCGAGCAGGTTGAGCGCGCCCACGGTCAGCATGATCAGGACGGCCGGCAGGGCGGGCGCCCAGGGCTGCTGGGCGAGGAAGCCGAGGTCGCTGGCCAGCATCCCGCCCCAGGTCGGGGCGGGCGGCTGGACGCCGATGCCGAGGAAGGTCAGCGAGGTGACCGTCAGCAGCGCGGTGGCCAGCGCGTGGGCGGTGGTGACGGCGACGGTGGGCAGCACCTTGGACCACAGGTGGGTCCGCAGGATCCACCACCGCGAGGCGCCCATGAGTTCGGCCGCCTGCACGTACTGGGCCTGGGTGAAGCCGAGCGCCGCGGCCCGGGTGACCCGGAAGAACAGCGGGGAGAGCAGCACGCCGAGGGCGAGCATCGCCTGGTGCAGGCCGTTGCCGAAGACCCCGACGGCCGCGATCGCGAACAGCGTGAACGGCAGCGTCATCAGGGCGTCCACCGCGCGCAGCGACACCCACTCGAAGGTGCGGCCGAGCCACAGTGAGGCGATCCCGGGGAGGATGCCGAGCAGCATCGCCGCGGCGACCGCCTCCAGCGCCCCGGCGACCGAGTCGGTGGTGCCGGCGAGCAGCCGGCTGAGCACGTCGCGGCCGAGGTAGTCGGTGCCGAGCAGGTGCCCGCCGCCGGGGGCCTGGAGCAGGTGGACGGTGTCCTGGGCGAGCGGGTCCTGCGGGGCGAGCGCGCCGCCGAACACCGCCAGCAGGGCGACCGCGACGAGTACCGGCAGGGCGAGGCGCGCGGTGCGCAGTCGCAGGGTGCGGCGCAGCGTCCTCATGCCGGGCTCCCCTGCTTCGGCCGGGCCGCGGAGCTGCGGCGGGCGGCCGGGTTGAGGGCGAGCAGCCCCGCGTCCACGGCCAGGTTGGCGGCCAGGACGACGGCGACGGTGACCAGCAGCGTGCCCTGGATGACCGGCACGTCGTGCTGCTGGGCGGCCTGCAGCGAGAGCTGGGCGATGCCGGGCAGGTTGAAGATCCGCTCGGTGACCACCGCGCCGCCGATCAGCATCGGCACGCTCATCCCGAGCACGGTGACGGCCGGCCCGGCGGAGTTGCGCAGCGCATGGCCGAACAGCACCCGCCGGGAGGGGAGTCCGCGCATCACCGCGCCGGTGACGTAGTTCTCGCGCAGCGCCCCGACCAGCGAGGTGCGCAGCTGCCGGGCGATGCCGGCGGCCGCGTCCAGGCTGAGCGCGAGGGCGGGCAGCAGCGCGAACCGCAGCCACTGGCCCGGGTCCTGGCCGAACGGCACGTAGCCGCCGGAGGGCAGCAGCCCGGCCTGCACCGAGACCACGGCGATCAGGCCGATCGCGATCACGAAGGCGGGCAGCGTGCCGAGCACCGAGCAGATGCCGGTGATCGCCAGGTCGACCTTGCCGCCGTTGCTGCGGGCGGCGGCGATCCCGGCCGCGCCGCCCAGCAGGACGGCGAACAGCAGGGCGAGGCCGGCGATCGAGAGGTCGACGGGCAGTGCGGCGGAGATGCTGTCGGCCACCGGCAGGGTGGTGAACCAGGACCGGCCGAGGTCACCGGTGAGCGCGTGCCCGAGCCAGCCGGTGAACTGCGCGGTCAGCGGCCGGTCCAGGCCGAACTCGTGGTTCATCCGGGCGATGTCGGCCGGGGTGGCGGTCTCGCCGAGGACGGCGGCGCCCGGGTTGGCGTCCGACAGGGCGCCGAGCCCGAAGGTGATCACGGAGGAGATCAGGAACACCGTCGCGGTGCTCAGCAGGGCCCGGCCCAGTGGGCGCGGTGCGCGGGCCGCCCTCCGGGCGAGCAGCCCGCCCCGGGCCGCCGCAGTTCGCGGCGGCCCGAGCGGGAGGGCGGCAGTCACGGCGCGGTCACCCCCTCGAAGCGCTGGACGACGGTGAACGCCGGGATCTCCGAGACGCTCTTCTGCCGGGCGAGGATGCGCGGCACGCTGTAGAGGAAGACGTTGGGCATGGTGCGCACCGCCAGTGCGGTGGCCGCCTGGAGGTTCTTCGGGTAGTCGGGCGAGTCCAGCGGCGTCCGGGAGACCTTGTCCACGGCCTCCTTGAGCTCCGGCGGGGTGGTGCGGCCGGGGTTCATCAGGCCCTGCTCGCCGAACAGCACCTGGAAGGCCTGCGGGGCGGAGTCCCGGCCCGCGAACTGGTCGGTGAACAGCGCCTTGGAGTGCTGGATGTAGATGATCTGGGTGGCCTGGGCCGCCGGGATGACCTCGATGTTGGTCTTGATCCCGGCCTCCTTCAGCTGCGCCTGGAGCTGCTCCGGCAGGCCCTGGGCGGCGGAGGTGGTGATGGTCAGCTCCACGCCGTCCGGGTAACCGGCCTGCGCCAGCAGGGCCTTGGCCTTGGCCGGGTCGTGCGGGAAGAGGTCGGCGGAGCCGGCGTCGTAGCCGACGTAGCCCTTCGGGAACGGCTGGTAGCTGACGTCCCCGAAGCCGAACTGCTGGGTCTTGAGCAGGGCCTCGCGGTCGATCGCGTGCTTCAGGGCCTGGACGACCAGCGGGTTGTCGAACGGCGCCTTGGTGTTGTTGACGTCCAGGACCGCGACCACCAGGGACGGGATGACCTGGACCTCCAGGCCGGCCGCCTTGGCCGCGGCCACCTGGCTGCCGGGGATCTGCGCGACGTTGTACTGCCCCGACTGGAGCGCGGCGACCACCGTGGAGGCGTCCGGCAGCGGGTAGATCTCGAAGCCGTCCAGCTTGATCCCGGACGCGTCCCAGTAGGCGGGGTTGCGCTTCAGCACGGCCTTGGCGTTCTGGGTGTAGGAGCTGAGGGTGAACGGGCCGGCGCCGACCGGGCGGGCGGCGAGACCGGCCGCGTCGGACTCGAAGGCGGTCGGGCTGACGATCATCCCGGTCTTGCCGGCCAGCAGGTTCGGCAGCTGGTAGTCGGCCTGGGTGAGCGTCAGCACCACCGTCTGCGGGTCGGGCGCCGTGACCTCCTTGACGTGCACCAACTGCGGTGCGACCAGCGACTTCGGGTCGGTGCGGCCGCGGTCCAGGCTCTTCTTGACGGCGGTCGCGTCGAGCGGGGAGCCGTCGCTGAAGGTCAGGCCCGGGCGGAGCTTGAAGGTGACGGCGGTGCCGTCCGGGGAGTACGTCCAGCCGGTGGCCAGCGCGGGGACGGCGTCGCCCTTCTCGTTCAGCTTGGTGAGGCCCGCGTAGACCAGCGAGAGGTCGTGGACGTCCCAGCCCGCCGACGAGAAGACCGGGTCCCAGGAGGTGGGCAGGGCCCAGCCCCACTTGACGGTGCCGCCGGCGGCGCCGCCGGCCGTGGTGGGGGTGGCCGAGCCGCAGGCGGCGAGGGTGAGGGCGGCGGCCGTGCCGAGGGCGAGACCGAGGAAGGAGCGTCTGCCGACAGTGGTTCGGGGCGTGCGGGAACCGGGCGTGCTGGGGGCGTTCATGATGCTGCGTCACCTTTCGGGTGCACGCCGGACCGGCCCCGGGCGGGGGCGGCGGGCAGTGCGGGGAGCGCCGGGTCGGGACGGGCCGACGGCGCGGGAGGGCATGGGTGCGGGGCGCGCCGGACAGCCGGCGGCGGAGCCGGCCGGGGCCGGGCGGGGGAGGGGCCGCCGGGCTGCCCGAGGGGCAGGGGCGCGGCGGGAACGGGACCGGCGGGCGGAGCCTGGCGAGGTGCGGCCGGAGCGACGGTCAGGCCGTCGGGGGCGTGGATCGGCAGGTGCGGCGGTGGCCGGAAGGCGCTGGGTCAGCGACAGAGGGCGCTGCTGGTGCGCCGCAGGTCCACGAAGCGGCACACCACACCGGGGTGCGTCGAGAGCATGCGCTCATCCTGGCCGCGCGGACTGCCCGTGTCAATGGACACCAAACGGTGTCTCATTCGTCGGACCGTCAGAGGCCCGCTAAATTTGCTGCTCAGCCCGTTGCGGCCGGCCGCCCCCGGCGGCCGGGTGCCCCGCCGCGTACGCCGGGTGGAGCCAGAGCGGGCCGTTGCCGCTCTCCAGCCGGACGGCTCCGGCGGGCGGCCGCGGGTCTCCGGTGAGCAGCTCCAGATCGGCCCGGGTCAGGCTGAGATACCGCTCCAGCGCCTCGTCCGCACCGACCAGCCCGGCCCCGGGACGCAGGTGCGGGTGCAGTGCGGGTGCGACCGCGGCCGCCGCGTCCAGGTACTCGGCCAGGGGGCGCCAGCCCGGCACCACCCGGCGGCCGGCCGGGCCGAGGAAGAGCAGGGTGGGCAGCGCGTAGCGGTGGCCGTCGCCGGCCTCCTTGGCCGCGCCGGGGTGCGGCGCGGGCCCCTTGAGGCCCAGCACCTCGGGCACCGGCCGGCGGGCCTCCGCGTGATCCCGTACGAGCTGCGCCAGAACCTGACGATCCGTCATGTCCGCTGCCAGGGAAGCCTCGTCGAGGCCCGGCAGGCCACGGACGGCCGCCCTGACCCGCTCCGGCGTGTCGGCCGGCTCGCCCAGCAGGAAGAGGCTCTCCCGCAACCGCCGCAGCACCGACTCCGCCACCGCCGGCCCCTGCCGGGCCGCCGCCAGCGCCGCCAGCGAGGCCGGCCGGCTGCAGGCCGCGACCCGGTCGAGCCGGACGGCGTGCGGCGCCCCGGTGTGCGCGCTGATGTCCTCGATGTAGCGGGCGTACCAGGCCGTCTCGGCAGCCGGGTCGGGCGCCGGATCGTCCTCCTCCTCGTCGAACAGCAGCCCGTACACCCGCCGCCACCGGGACCGCCCGGCGAGCAGCGCGCGCAGCCGGCGCAGTTTCGGCTCGGATCCCCACGCCCACGGGCAGACCGGATCGGTGTACTCGACCACCTCCAACTCGGGCTGCGCGCCGGTCATACCAGGACGTCCGAGGGTCTGGGCCCGGCCGGTGCGGCCTGCGGACGGCCGCGTACCAGGGAGGAGATGGTGACCCGGCCGAGGATCTCGGCGGCGCTGTCCTCGACCGCGCGCCAGATGTCGGGGAGGTCCTGCGCCGGTGCGTGGTAAGCGAGTTCGGCCAGCGGCTCGCCGCGCAGGGTGATCAGCCCGCCGTCGACGGCCTGCATCACGTCGAGCAGGCTGATCTCCTCGGGCGGGCGGCCGAGCCAGTAGCCGCCCTCGCAGCCTCGCTGGCTGCGGACCAGCCCGGCCCGGCGCAGGTCGCCGACCACGGACTTCAGGAAGCGGAACGGGATCTCCTGGGACGAGGCGATGGCCTCGCAGGTCAGCGGACGGGCCGGCTCGCAGGCAAGTTCGACCAGTGCCCGCGCGGCGTAGTCCGCCTTCGCGGAAATATGCATGTGCACCATTATCCCCCGCGAAGCCCCCTCCACAATGCCTTTCGGTCACGGACGACCGTTCCCGCAGGCAGGTGAGCCACAATGGACACCTCTTGACATCCTTTTCCCCGCGGTTCTAGCGTCCTGTCCATGCCCCGCCGTGTCCCGCGCTGCGCCGCGGACCGCGCCGACTGTCCGTCGGCGCCGTCCGCCCTCTGTCGCGCCCGCTGACACCGCCCTCGCCCCCCGGGGCCGCTCCTCCCGGATCCACCACGCGCAAGGAACCGTCATGACCTCAGCAGCGCATCCGCACACCCCCGCCGGGGAGCCGGCCGCCACCGCTTCGGCCCCGGCCCCGGCCCCCGAGACGGTGGCCGGCACGGGGTTCCACCCCCACCTGCCCGACCGGCCCGAACACCCGGGCCACGACCGGCCCGCGTGGAGCCGGCTGCACCACATCCGCGCCGACGCGCTCGACGCCGACACCGCGCAGACCGGCGGCATGCGGCGCTTCGCGGCCGTCAGCGGCCGCACGGTCGGCTCGGAGAAGCTCTGGATGGGCCAGACCCACGTCGCCCCCGCCACCTCCTCGGCCGACCACCACCACGGCGAGTCCGAGACCGCCATCTACGTGGTGAGCGGCCACCCCGTGTTCGTCTTCGCGGACGACTTCGACGGGGAACCCGAGGAGGTGCGCCTGCAGACCGGGCCCGGCGACTACATCTTCGTCCCGCCGTTCCTCCCGCACCGCGAGGAGAACCCCGACCCGGACGAGGAGGCCGTGGTGGTGATCGCCCGCAGCACCCAGCAGGCCATCGTCGTCAACCTCCCCGGACTGCACGCCGTCCGTCCCGAGTAGCCCCCCCCCGGGCACCCGCCGTCCTGACGGGGCCCTCCGGGCACCGGGCGGTCAGGCCTGCGGGGCGGCCAGGTCCTGCGTCACGGCGGCGAGCACGCCCGGGGCGGACTCCCCGGTGAGGAAGAAGTGCCCACCGGGGAAGGTACGGACGCTGGTTGCGGCGCGGGTCGTGCCGGACCACCGGTGCAGTCCGTCCAGCGAGACGCTGTCCTCCAGGCCGCCGAGAACGGACACCGGGCAGTCCAGCAGCGCTTCGTCCGGGTGCCGGAAGGAGCGGCAGACCGCGTAGTCGGCGCGCAGCGCCGGGAGGATCAGGTC
The DNA here is from genome assembly GCF_042669755.1 of Kitasatospora sp. NPDC057223. Taxonomy (NCBI): domain Bacteria; kingdom Bacillati; phylum Actinomycetota; class Actinomycetes; order Kitasatosporales; family Streptomycetaceae; genus Kitasatospora; species Kitasatospora sp. NPDC057223. The sequence goes on from NZ_JBHUWW010000070.1 coordinate 23,479, forward strand.
GAGCAGCTCCCTGCTGGCCAGCACCTCCTCGGGCGTGCCGCCCATCGACCGCAGGTCCTCGACGAGTTCGGCGTCGGGCCAGTCGGCCCGGTCCGGCCGGCTGGGCTCGGCGCCCGGACCGGCGCTGCCGCTCACCAGCAGCCGCCCGGGCGGGCGGTCGCCGCAGCGCAGGGCGGCCAGCGCGACACCGTACGCGAGCAGGGCGCCCATGCTGTGCCCGAACAGTGCGTACGGGCGGTCGAGTTGCGGCCGCAGCGCGGCATGGAGCTGATCGACGACCTCCTGGTAGTCGGTCAGCCAGGGCTCGCCGATGCTCGTCTCACGCCCCGGCAGCTGCACCGCCACCACCTCGATGTCCGCCGGGAGCCGGGCGGGCCAGTCGCGGTACATCGACGGGCCGCCGCCCGCCGAGTGGAAGCAGAACAGGCGCAGGCGCGCGCCGGGGCGGGGCAGGAACGTCCTGGTCCAGGTGCGGGACGGGACGACGGGGGCGGAGCTGGTGGCGGGGTGCGGCGGCAACGGCATGGGAGTCGCGTCCAGGGAGGGTCGTGCGCCGTACCGGCGCTGGTCGGGTGACTGGTCGGGGTGGTCGGGGTCTGCTGGTCAGGGTGCGGGCAGGGCGCCGCCGAGCAGTTCGCGCACGAGGGGGACCAGCTCCTCCGGGCGGGCCGCCGACAGCTCGCCGAACGCGCCGCTGCCGCGCCCCAGCGTGACACCGGCGAACGCGGCCACCGCCAGCTCCGCCCGCAACTGCGGCCGGTCCAGGCCCTCCTGTGCGAAACGCTCGCGCAGCGGAGCGACCAGGCGTTCGTGCAACTGCACCTCGGCGGCGTCCCGCGCGGCCGAGTCCTCGTGCGGCAGGACGGCGGCCCGCAGGACGGGCCCGGGCCCGCGCTCGGCCACCCGGCCGAGCAGGCTCCCGAGCCGGCCCGGGTCGAGCAGGTCGGCGGGCACCTCGTCCCCCTGTTCGGCCCGTACGACCGCCAGGTAGAGCTGCGTCTTGCCGCCGAAGTAGCGGGCGATCAGGGCAGGGTCGACGCCGGCCCGCTCACCGATCTCGCGGGTGGTGGTGCGGTCGAAACCCCGTTCGCCGAACAGCACACCGGCGGCCTCCAGCAGCAACTCCCGGCTGCGGGCGGCGTCCCGCCGACGAGGAGGTGCCCCGCCGGCGGGCGTCGCCGGGTGCGGGCTCACCGCGACGTCCGGGCGGCGCCCGCGTCCCGCAGGGGGACGCGGTCCTCACCGGTCGCGGCGTCCGCGATGCTCTCGTCCACCAGCAACTCCTCGTCCACTGCCACGGCGGTCCGTACGGCGGACCCCCGCCTCGGCAGGACGATCGTAACCACCCCGACGACCACCCACACCGCACAACCCAGCAACGCCGTCGCGCCGTACCCGCCGGCGGACGGCAGCGCCTGCCCCGCCGGGGTGTGCGCCTGGAGCACGGCGGCGCTCAGCGCACTGCCGGTGGAGTAGCCGACGTAGCGCAGCACCTGGTTGAAGCTGATCGCGCTGCCGGTCTCGTGCCCGGGGACGGCGCCCACGATCAGCCCGGGCATCACCGCGAACGTGCAGCCGACGCCGAGCCCGGCGACCGCCATGATGACGAACAGCTCCCACAGGCTGCCGCGGGCGAACGCGAACAGCAGCATCGCCACCAGCGAGATGCCGCAGCCCACCGGCAGCACGGCCGCGGTCGAGGTCCGCCGGGCCAGCAGCGGCACGACCCGGCTGGCGGCCACGCTCGCCACCGAGAACGGCAGCAGCACCAGGCCGGTGACCACGACGGACGCGCCGAAGCCGTAACCGGTGCCGGTGGGCGTCTGCACGTACCGCGTGACCATCGCCATCAGCAGGTACATCCCGACGCCCGCGATCAGCCCGGTCACGTCCGCGGTCAGCACCACCCGGTTGCGGGCCAGCCGCAGGTCGACCAGGGGGTGGGCGGTGCGGAGCTGGTGGAACACCCACCAGACCAGCAGCAGCACCGAACCGGCCGCCAGCGTGATCAGCCGCGGCGAACCCCAGCCCCAGCTGTCGCCCTCGGTCAGCACCAGCAGCAGCCCGGCGAGCACGGCGCCGAGGGCGACCGCGCCGAGCACGTCCAGCCGCTGCGCGGGGCGGTGGCCGGTCGGCGGCAGCACGAAGGCGGCGGCCAGCAGCGCCAGGCCGCTGATCAGGGCGCCGAACCAGAAGCCGGCGTGGATGCCGAAGGACTCGGTGATCAGCCCGGTCAGCGGATACCCGAGGCCGACCCCGGCGACGGTGGTGATCGACAGCAGGGCGACGGCGGAGCGGGAGCGCTCGGCCGGGACGCTGTCGCGGGCGGTCGCGATGGCCAGCGGGGTCAGCCCCAGCCCGACGCCCTGGAGTGCCCGCCCCACCACGAGCAGCGCGAAGCCGAGCGGCAGCGCAGCCAGCACGCTTCCCACCAGGACGACGGCGGTGGCACCGATGATCACCTGCCGCCGCCGGGGCCCGTCGCCGAGCCGCCCCATGGTCGGTGTGGCGACCGCTCCGACCAGCATGGTGATCGTCAGCGACCACTGGGCGTCGGAGAGCGACACGTGGTTGACGGCCGCGATCGTCGGCACCAGCGGGGCGCCGAGGCTGCTGATCACGGCCACCACCATGCCGAGGTAGACGAGCACCGGCACCAGGGCCCTGTCCCGCATCACCGGTCGCTCCGACCACGCACTCATGACCGCACCCGTCTCTTGTCATCACCTGATGTCTTCAGATGATGACATGGCTCGGCGGCCCGGCGGAACCCACCACCGGGCGGCGGCGGAGCCGTTCAGTTCGAACGCGTCGACGCGTAGAGGCTCTGCAGCACCCATCCGTGCGCGCCCGAGGCGCGGTCGGGCCGCGTGAAGCAGATCGAGACGTCCGCAGCCGTGCGGACGGCGAGCTGGTCGTCGAACGTCAGGGCGGGGTCCTCACGCCACGCGCACCCGCTCCTCACCAACCGGCCGGCGAGGGGCGCTCAGGGGCGCTCGGAGTCGTAGGCCGCCTGGCTCAGCTCGATGCCGGGGTTGTTGTCGACGGCCCACTCGGCCAGGGCCACGGCGGGTTCGATCAGGGTGCGACCCATCGCCGTGAGCTCGTACTCGACCCGTGGGGGGACTTCGGCGAAGGCCGTGCGGGACACCAGGCCGTCGCGTTCCAGGTGCCGGACGGTGCGGGTGAGCATGCGCTGCGAGATGCCCGGGATGCGGTGCTGGAGCTCGGTGAAGCGCATGCGTTCGCCGTCGAGGGTGGCCACCACCAGGAGGGTCCACTTGTCGCCGACGCGGTCGAGGATGCCGCGGATCGCACGGCCGCCGTCACCGCGGATGAGGCAGGTGTTGCGGTACTTCGACACGGGCGTCCTCTGTTCGCCAGGCACACGGGTGTGCCTTTTGTAAGCCTTCCGACGGTCACCGATCATGTGCCTACTCACACATCGTAACCATGACGGAGGACGGACGAACATGGAGATCGCCTACTGGATCGTCGCCGGGCTGCTGGGCGCCTTCTACCTGTACGCGGGCGGCAAGAAGGTTGTGCAGAGCAAGGAGCAACTGGCGCCCATGATGGGCTGGGTGGACACCGTGCCGATGCCGGCCGTCCGGAGCATCGGCGCCGTCGAGCTCCTCGGCGTGGCAGGGCTCCTGCTGCCGCCGCTCACCGGGATCGCGCCCGCCCTGGCGATAGGGGCCGCGCTCGGTTTCGTCCTGCTCCAGCTGGCGGCGGCCGGCCTGCACCTGTCCCGGGGCGAGGCCAGGGAGACCGGTCTCAACGCCGCCCTCGTCGTGCTCGCCGCAGCGGCCGGCTGGCTCGCCACCGCCTGGTGACCGTACCGCCCGCCGACCGTGGTCCGGGCTCGCGGCCCGTGGTCCGGTGATGGCGGCCTCAGCCGGGCCGGCCTGTCCGGCCGGGCCCGCCCGCGGCACCGGTGCGCGGGTCCGCGCCGGCTGCCTCCGCCGGGTCCGGGGCCCCGAGCTGCTCGGGGCCCCGGGTTTCGCCCGGTACGAGGACGTTCGCCCGGGCTCCGTCGGGGACCGGTCGTGGCTCCCCGCGACCGGGCGGGACCGATCTGGCGCGGGCCCGCCCGGCTGCCCGGGTCAGGGGGCGACGGTGAGGTCGAACACCGCCTGGAGCGACGGTGCTTCGAGGATTGCGGCGAGCGACAGGCGGCGGCCGCTCTCCCGCTCCAGGGCGGTCAGCAGCCAGAGCAGGTGCACCGAGTCCCAGCCGGGGACCTGGTCGAAGCCCACATTCGCGTCGGCCTCGGTGATCGGCAGGCCGAGCTCGTCCTGGATCAGGGTGATCAGGTCGTCAACGCTCTTCACGAAAGGGTGTCCCTTCAGGGGGTGACGGCGGCGTCCGCGCCGGTGCGGGCGTCGGCGTCGGTCGGGGAGTCCAGATCGGCGTCGAGCTGGACGTGGACGGGCGGGGCGAGCGGGGTGGCGAGGTCGTGCCGGAAGGCCGCCGCCGTCCCGTCCGTCTCCAGCGGCGTGAAGCCGTAGCGCGGGTAGAAGTCGCGCACCGTGCCGTTGCGGGCGGTGGGCAGGTAGCTGCCCCGGACGCCGGTGGCGCCGGTCGCGGCGGCGTGGCGCAGCACCTCGGAGAGGGCGGCGTGCTCGACGCCCCGGGAGAACACCCGGCAGCTGAGCAGGAAGTTGTCGATCGACAGCTCGTCGCCGTCCCGGCTCAGCAGGACGGCGCCGACCAGCCCGTTCTCCCCGAAGCGGTCGGCGGAGTGCACGGCCAGCACCAGGTGGCCGGGGTCGGCGGCCCGGGCGGCCACCTCGGCCGGCTGGAGGCGCTCGGTGGTCAGGTTGAACTGGTTGGTGCGCAGCGTGAGCTGGGAGATCCGCGGCAGGTCCTGCCGGCGGGCCCGGGTGAGCCGCACCCGCACGCCCAGCTCGGCGAGGTAGTCGTCGAGCGAGGAGAACTGCTCCAGGAAGTCGCCGCGGGCCAGCTCCTCGCGGTAGCGGGCGGGCCGGGCGAGGTCCTCGGCGGTGGCCTCGCGGACGTCGAACCAGCCGTCCCGGAGCAGCCGGCCGAGGTGCAGGGCTGGTTCGTCGTCGAGGTCGACGACCGCAACGGAGGGCAGCGCCGCGCGGACGGAGCCCCGCTCGAAGGGGCTGTCGTCGGCGAACACGATGCTGTCCACGCCCAGGTTGAGCGAGGCCGCCAGCGCGGACAGGTTCTCGTCCTTGGGGCGCCAGTTGGCGGTGACCCGGACGAAGTCCGGCTCGTGCAGCACGATCTCGGGGTGCTCGCGGAGCACCTGCGAGACCGGCTCCGGATCGTTCTTGCTGACGGCGGCCAGCAGTACGCCCTGGGAGGCGATCTGCTTCACCGCCTTCTGGAACGTCCGGAACGCCTCGCCCCGGTAGCTGCCGGCGAGTTCGATGCCGTCCGGGCCGTCGTCACCGAGCACGCCGCCCCACAGCGTGTTGTCCAGGTCCACCGCCAGCACCTTGCGGGTCCGGCCGGTCAGGGCACGGGCCAGGTGCCCGGCCTGGCGGGCGTAGCCGGCCAGCAGGGCGGGGGAGAGGTGGGCCTTGGCGTAGGCGTCGAGGCGCGGGTCCTGGACGGCGACGCCCTCGTTGGCCAGCGGTTCCAGGTCCAGCACGATCGTCGACGGGTGCTCCTCGCCGATCCGCAGCAGGCGCGCGTTGGCCTCCCGCCAGGCCGCGCCGAGCCGGGCCCGGGAGCGGTGGTCGACCAGCTGGGCGGTGTACCGGTGCAGCAGCGGAAGGGTGTTGAGGACGAGGGTGCCCTTGGAGGTGGCCCCGAACCGGGCGGCGAGCCCGCTGAGCAGGCCGACCTTGGCAGCCAGTGCCTCCTCCACGTCGGCGGGTCCCCAGGGCACCGGCAGCTCGTCGAAGACGATCGCCGGGTCGAGCACGCAGAGCACCAGTGCGGGGTCGGCCGCGTACAACGGGCTCTGCGGGTCGGACAGTTCGAAGACGTAGCTGTCGAAGTCCGCGAAGTACGGCCGCAGCAGCAGGCCGTGCCGGGCGAGTTCGGCCGTCAGGGCCGGGCGCAGCGCGGCGAGCGTGCCGTGGCCGGTGACCGCCACCGTCAGGGCGGTGGTGCCGGGGTGCAGGCTCAGCACCTCGTCGGGGTCGAGTCTGCCCAGCAGCTGCCCGGCCAGGGCGAGTTCACTGTCATCGGCCTCGGACAGCAGGGCCTGGACGGTCGGGTACTCGGCTGCGAGCCGGCCGCTGCGGTTCAGCGCCCGCAGGCCGTCGGCGGTGGATCCCATGGTGTGTCTACCCCTCGCGGGCGGGTCCGGAACGGGTGGTCGGTGGCGGAGGCGCCAGTGGGTAGGAGTCTTCGCGGGGCGGCTAAAGGAGCTCTGAGACGCCGCTGAGCCGCTTGGTGAGCAGCCGCAGCACCTCGTCCTGGTGCTCGCTCAGGTAGAAGTGCTCACCGTGGAAGACCCGCAGGTCGAACCCGCGGGTGGTGTGCGCGGACCAGCCGGCCGCCTCCAGCAGGGTCGTCCACGGGTCGCGGTCGCCGGTCAGCGCGAGGATCGGCGTGTCGACGGTGGTGCCGGGCGGGCAGCGGTACGTCTCGATCGCCCGTAGGTCGCTGCGGACGGCCGGCAGGATCATCTGCAGCGCGTCCGGGTCGGCGAGCAGCCGGCGGTCCGTCCCGCTCAGTTCCTCCAGGTGCTCGGCGAGTTCGCGTTCGTTCAGGCGGTGGTACGCCTCCTGGCGGACCTGGGACGGCGCCCGGCGGCCGGAGGCGATCAGCAGCTCCGGGCCGTGCCCGCCGGTGAGGCGCCGGGCCACCTCGAAGGCGAGGGCGGCGCCGAGGCTGTGCCCGAACAGGGCGAACCGCCCGCCGCCGACGGCGGCCCGGACGGCCGGCATGACGAGGTCGGCCAGCTCGCCCAGGTTCTCCACGCCGGGCTCGCGGTAGCGGTCCTGGCGGCCCGGGTACTGGACGGCCAGGACCTCCACCGAGGGGTCGAAGGCCTCCGCCCAGGGGCGGTAGGCGACGGCGGATCCGCCGGCGTGCGGGAAGCAGACCAGCCGGACGTCGGCGTCGGGGCGTGGCCGGAAGCGGCGGATCCAGGTGTCCTGGGCGGCCGCGGCCGTCGCCGCGGGGATCGGGGCGGTCGAGGTCATGGTCGGGCTCCGTTCGTGCTGGTGCGGCGGGTCTGGCGGGGTCGGGGCGGGCGGGAGCGGCTCAGGCCGCCAGGGCGGCGCCCACGGCCGCCCGCTCGCGCGGGATCACCACGGAGGTCAGGGCCAGCCCACCGCCGGTGAACCAGCGTCCCGACAGCGGGCCGGGCGGGTCGGGCACGTGCAGGGTGGCGGTGAACCGGCCGGTCCGCGTGTCGAACTCGATGCTCGCGTCCTCGAAGCCCAGCGCCGCGCCGTAGCGGGGGAAGCAGGCCTTGTAGACGGCCTCCTTGGCACTGAACAGCAGGGTGTCCCACCGGACGGTCGGCCGGCGGGCGAGCAGGGAGCGGACGGCGGGCAGTTCGCCGGGGCGGGTGATCGTCTCGATCAGGCCCGGCGGCAGCGGGCGGTGCGGCTCGGCGTCGATGCCGAGGGACGCGACGTCCGCCCGCTCCGAGTCGGCGACCGCCGCGGCCCGGTAGCCGTTGCAGTGGGTGATGCTGCCCACCGTCCCGGCCGGCCAGATCAGCGCACCGTGCGGCCCCGGCAGCAGCGCCACCGGCGCCACCCCGACATCGGCCAGCGCCCGGCGGGCACAGGCCCGGGCGGTGGCGAACTCACGGCGGCGGGTCTCGACCGCACGGGCGACCAGCGCGGCCTCCTGCGGGAACAGCGCACCCGGCGCGTGCGGCTGGTCGCCGAACGACTCGGCGTGCCGCACCCCGGGAGGGAGAATGAGGCCTATCACCGGACTACGCCGCCGTCGCCAGGTCGAGACTGCGGTCGGACAGCAGGATCGCCCGGTGCACGTCCTGGAGCGCCCGGCCGGGCTCGATGCCCAGCTCGGTGTTGAGCGTGCGGCGGGTCGAGCCGTACACCCGCAGCGCGTCGGCCTGCCGCTCGGAGCGGTACAGCGCGATCATCAGCTGGCGCCGGAACCCCTCGTGCAGCGGGTGCTCGGACGTCAGCGAGTAGAGCTGGCCCACCAGCTCCTGGTGCCGGCCCAGTGTCAGCCCCGCCTCGACGTGCATGCCGACGCACTCCAGCCGGGCTTCCTCGATCCAGCCGCCGAACCCGTCCAGGATCGGGCCGGCCCGCAGGTCGCCCAGCGCGGGGCCGCGCCACAGGTCCAGCGCCGTCTCGAAGTGGGCGGCGGCCTGCTCCGGGCGGCTCGCCCGGGCGGCCTGCCGGCCCTCGCGCATCAGCCGCTGGAACTCCTTGGCGTCCAGCCGGTCCTCGCCGAGCTGCAGCATGTAGCCCGGCGACCGGGTGACGATCGGATTGCCCGGGACGTCCTCCCGGGACAGCAGTTTTCGCAGCTGCGATATGTACACGTGGATCGCCGCCAGATACCGCTTGGGCGGATGCTCCCCCCACACCTCGTAGCTCAGCTGTGGAACGGACACCACCTCGTCGGCCCGGACCAGCAGTGCGGCGAGCACGACCTCCATGTTGCGGGCGTTCACCGTCGACGTCCGCTGGTCACAGTGATTCTGACGGATTCGCAGGCTGCCGAGGATTTCGTACCGCATGGCTTCCCCCAGGTTTGGTTTCGGGATCGACACCCAGGCTGCCCTGACCTGGTACCTCGGCACATCCGCGAAACTACGTACCGCCCTGCGCGACCCCCTCGGCGCAGCCGCCCGGGGCGCGGCATTTGGCACGGATTTGGCCGTGGTTCAGGCCCACCCCGCACACTCGGCCCGCAAATGGACGAGCCGGAACGGGAGCACAACCGATGAAGCGGTACTGGACGGGCTGGCTGGAGACCCTTCTCCCGGCACTGGGCGTGCTCGCCTACGGGTGGGGAATGGCCGTGGCCTGCCCGCCCGTCGTCGTACCGGAGGAGGACGGCGCGATGCTCCCGGGCCCGCCGGCCGCCCACCCCGAGCGCATGGTCGCACACGTACCGCCGACCCCCGTCGAGCAGGCCCTGTGGGCGCAGCTCGACCCCTTCCCGGCCTGACGAGACGTCTGTCACACCGGCGCCCCCGCCCCCGCTCTCCCGGCTCTTCCGCCGAGGGGCCGGGGGCACCTCTTTTCACCACCGGCGCGCCCCTGTCGTCCCCCGCCCGCCTCGCCGGCGCTTCGATCCGCCGCCCGCCGCCCGTGTTCAGGGTCGGTTTAGACCCCCTCGTGACGATGGCGGGGCCGCCCCCGGCCGGGGGCCGGTCCGCGATGAGGGAGCACACAGCAGCGATGTCGAACTCGCCCAAGCCCACTGCCGCTGACTCCGGCCGCGTCAGCGGCACCCGTAAGGACGCCCGCGCCACCGCGAAGCGCACCACCGGGAAGAGCCGCACCGGCAAGCCGCAGAGCAGCGGGGAGCACGTCCCGATTGCCGTGGTGGGTCTGGCGTGCCGGCTGCCGCAGGCCGCCGACCCGGCCGCCTTCTGGCAGCTGCTCCGCGAGGGCCGCGACGCCGTCGGGCAGCCCCCGGCGGACCGCTGGCCGGGCGCGAGCGGCACGGGTGACGGCACCCCGGTCGCGGGCGTCCCGCAGGCCGGCGCCTTCCTGGACCGGGTCGACACCTTCGACGCGGAGTTCTTCGGCATCGCCCCGCGCGAGGCCGCCGCCATGGACCCGCAGCAGCGCCTCGCCCTCGAACTCGGCTGGGAGGCCCTGGAGGACGCCGGCATCGTCCCCGCCACCCTGCGCGACAGCCGTACCGGCGTCTTCATCGGCGCCATCGGCGACGACTACGCCGCCCTCACCCACCGTCTCGGCGAGCGCGCCGTCGACCGGCACACCCTGACCGGCCTCAGCCGCGGTGTCATCGCCAACCGGCTCTCCTACCTGCTCGGCCTGCGCGGCCCCAGCCTGACCGTCGACAGCGCCCAGTCCTCGGCGCTGGTCGCCGTCCACCTCGCCGTCGAGAGCCTGCGCTCCGGCGAGTCCACGCTCGCCGTCGCCGGCGGCGTCAGCATCATCGCCGCGCCCGACAGCACCCTCGGCGCGGCCCGGTTCGGCGGACTCTCCCCGCAGGGCCGCTCCTTCACCTTCGACGAGCGCGCGGACGGCTACGTCCGCGGCGAGGGCGGCGGCGCCGTCGTCCTCAAGCCGCTGGCCGCCGCGCTCGCCGACGGCGACCCGGTGTACGGCGTCATCCTCGGCAGCGCGGTCGGCAACGACGGCGCCACCGAGAGCCTGACCGTCCCCGGCCAGGCCGGCCAGGAGGAGGTGCTGCGCCGCGCCTACCAGCGGGCCGCCGTGGACCCGGCCGAGGTCGGCTACGTGGAACTGCACGGCACCGGGACGAAGGTCGGCGACCCGATCGAGGCGGCCGCGCTCGGCGCGGTGCTCGGCCGGGGCCGCCCGGCGGGCAACCCGCTGCTGGTCGGCTCGGCGAAGACGAACGTCGGCCACCTGGAGGGCGCGGCGGGCATCGTGGGCCTGCTGAAGGTCCTGCTCAGCCTGCGGGCCGGCGAACTGCCCGGCACCCTCAACCACGTCACCCCGAACCCGGCGATCCCGCTCGACGACCTCGGCCTGCGGGTACCGACCGAGACGCAGCCCTGGCCCGGCGACGGGCCGCGCCTCGCCGGCGTCAGCTCCTTCGGCATGGGCGGCACCAACGTCCACGTCGTCCTCGCGGGCGTACCGGCTCCGGAGCGCCCCGAGACCCCGGCCGCCGGCCTGCCCGTCCCGCTGGTGCTGTCCGCCCGCACCGAGGACGCCCTGCGGGCCCAGGCCGAGCGCCTCGGCGAGCACCTCGCCCGCCGCCCCGGCGCGGCCCTGCTCGACCTCGGCCACTCCCTCGCCGCCACCCGCACCGCCTTCGAGCACCGGACCGTCCTGCTCGCCCGCGACCGGGAGCAGCTGCTCGCCGACCTCACCGCCGGCAGCTGGTCCGCCGCCCGCGCCGGGCAGGGCGGCACGGCGTTCCTGTTCTCCGGCCAGGGCAGCCAGCGCCCCGGCATGGGACGCGAGCTGTACGAGACCTTCCCGGCGTACGCGGAGGCCTTCGACGCCGCCGCCACCGCGCTCGACCCGCACCTGGCCCGTCCGATCCGCGACCTCGTCCTCGGCGACGACCAGGACGGCCTGCTCGACACCACCGAGTACACCCAGCCCGCCCTGTTCGCCGTCCAGACCGCCCTCTACCGGCTGGTCGAGCACTGGGGGCTGCGCCCCGACGCGCTGGCCGGGCACTCCGTCGGCGAGCTGAGTGCCGCCCACGCGGCCGGCGTCCTCACGTTGGCCGACGCCGCCGCCCTGGTCGCCGCCCGCGGTCGGCTGATGCAGGCGCTGCCCGCCGGCGGCGCCATGGTCGCCGTCGAGGCGGCCGAGGACGAGGTGCTCCCGCTGCTGGCCGGCCGCGAGCACGAGGTCGCCGTCGCCGCTGTCAACGGACCCCGGGCGGTGGTGATCTCGGGCGACGAGCAGGCCGTCCTGGAGGTCGCGCAGACTCTGGCCGGGCTCGGCCGCCGGACGAAGCGGCTGCGGGTGAGCCACGCCTTCCACTCGCCGCACATGGACGCCATGCTCGACGCGTTCCGCGAGGTCGCCGGCCAGGCCGACTACCGGCAGCCGACGATTCCCGTCGTCAGCAACGTGACCGGCGACGCCACCGGCGACCTGACCTCGCCCGAGTACTGGGTCCGGCACGTCCGGCAGCCCGTCCGCTTCCGGGACGGCGTCCTCGCCCTGCGCGAGCTCGGCACCGTCCGCTTCCTCGAACTCGGCCCGGACGGCTCGCTGTCCGCACTCGCCCGCGCCACCCTGACCGACGACGCCCCGGCGGACGCCGCCGACGGCGTCGTGCCCGCCCTGCGCGGCGGACGGCCCGAGCCCGAGACGCTGCTCGGCGCCCTCGGCCGGCTGCACGCCCTGGGCGCGCCGGTCGACTGGGCCGGCCGGCTCGCCGCGCTCGGCGGCCGGCGGGTCGAACTGCCCACGTACGCCTTCCAGCGGGAGCGGCACTGGCTGGAGGGGACCCCCGAGCCGGTCCCCGCCGCCCTGCCCGCCGCGGTGGCCGCCCCCGCCAGGCCGGCCCGTCCGCGCGACCGGGCCGCCCGCGACCTGGTCGACCTCGTCCGTACCCAGGTCGCCCTCGTGCTCGGCCACGTCACGCCCGGAGCGATCGACACCGGCCGCGCCTTCAAGGACCTCGGCTTCGACTCCCTCTCCGGCGTCGAACTGCGCGACCGCCTGGCCGCCGCCACCGGCGCCGAGCTGCCGCAGACCCTCGTCTACAGCCACCCCACCCCCGACGCGGTGATCGAGCTCCTGCGCGCCACGGCCGCCCCCGAGGACGGCCACGACACCCCCGTCACCGTCGCCGACCCCGACGAGCCGATCGCGATCGTCGGCATGGCCTGCCGCTACCCGGGCGAGGTCAACTCGCCCGAGGACCTCTGGCGCCTCGTCGCGTCCGGCGGCGACGCCATCGGCGGGTTCCCCGACAACCGGGGCTGGGACCTGGAGTCGCTGTACCACCCGGACCCGGACCACCTCGGCACCTCCTACACCCGCCACGGCGGCTTCCTGCGGGACGCCGACCTCTTCGACCCCGCCTTCTTCGGCATCTCGCCGCGCGAGGCCACCGCCATGGACCCGCAGCAGCGCCTGCTGCTGGAGACCGCCTGGGAGGCCTTCGAGCGCGCCGGCATCGACCCGGCCGCCCTGCGCGGCACCCGTGGCGGCGTCTTCGTCGGCGCCACCACGCTCGACTACGGCCCCCGCCTGCACGAGGCGGGGGACGGCGGCGACGGCTACCGGCTGACCGGCAGCACGTCGAGCATCGCGTCCGGCCGGATCGCGTACACCTTCGGTTTCGAGGGTCCGGCGGTGACGGTGGACACGGCGTGCTCCTCCTCGCTGGTCGCCCTGCACCTCGCCTCGCAGGCCCTGCGGCAGGGCGAGTGCTCGCTCGCGCTCGCGGGCGGCGTCGCGGTCATGTCGTCCCCCGGCATGTTCGTGGAGTTCAGCCGGCAGCGTGGTCTGTCGGCCGATGGCCGCTGCAAGGCGTTCTCGGCGGAGGCGGACGGTACGGGGTGGAGTGAGGGTGTCGGTCTGCTGTTGTTGGAGCGGTTGTCGGACGCGGTGCGCAACGGTCACCGGGTGCTGGCGGTGGTGCGGGGTTCGGCGGTCAACCAGGACGGTGCGAGCAACGGTCTGACGGCGCCGAACGGTCCGTCGCAGGAGCGGGTGATCCGACAGGCGCTGGCGAGTGCGGGTCTGTCGCCGGACGATGTGGACGCGGTGGAGGCGCACGGGACGGGGACGACGCTGGGTGACCCGATCGAGGCGCAGGCGCTGCTGGCGACGTACGGGCAGGGCGAGCGTGAACAGCCGTTGTTCCTGGGGTCGTTGAAGTCGAACATCGGTCACTCGCAGGCTGCGGCCGGGGTGGGCGGCATCATCAAGATGGTGCAGGCGATGGAGCACGGCGTGCTGCCCCGCACGCTGCACGCGGACGTCGCCTCGCCGTACGTGGACTGGTCCTCCGGCGCGGTCTCGCTGCTCTCGGAGGAGACCGCTTGGCCGGAGGTGGGCCGGGCCCGTCGGGCCGGTATCTCGTCCTTCGGCATCAGCGGCACCAACGCGCACGTGATCGTCGAGCAGGCCCCCGCACCGACCGCCGTCGAAGCCGTTGAAGCAGCCGAGGTCGGCGGCCCGGTGGCGTGGGTGGTGTCCGGCCGTGGTGAGGCGGGCCTGCGCGGGCAGGCCGCCCGCCTGCTGGACCACGTGGTGGAGCGGCCCGAGCTGGCGGTCGCCGACGTGGCGCTGTCGCTCGCGGTCTCCCGCTCCGCCCTCGACCAGCGCGCCGTCGTCATCGGCGAGGACCGCCAGGCCCTGGTCGACGGCCTCACCGCCCTCGCCGAGGGCGCGGCCCAGGGCACCGGAACGGGCGGCCGCGTGGCGTTCGTGTTCACCGGCCAGGGCAGTCAGCGGACGGGCATGGGGCGTGAACTCTATGCCGCGTACCCGGCGTTCGCCTCGGCGCTGGACGCGGTGGTCGCGGAGTTCGACGCCCTGCTGGACCGTCCGCTGCTCCCGCTCATCTTCGAGGGCGGTGAGCTGCTGGACGAGACGCGCTACACCCAGCCTGCGCTGTTCGCCGTCGAGGTCGCGCTGTTCCGCTTCGCCGAAAGCCTCGGCGTGGTGCCGGACTTCGTGGCCGGCCACTCCATCGGCGGCCTCGCCGCCGCGCACGTGGCGGGCGTCTTCTCGCTCGCGGACGCTGCTGCGCTGGTCGCGGCCCGGGGCCGGCTGATGCAGTCGGCGCGGGCGGGCGGCGCGATGGTCGCCGTGTCCGCGACCGAGGACGAGGTACGGGCCTCCCTGCTGCCCGGCCTCGGCATCGCCGCCGTCAACGGCCCGACCTCGCTGGTGGTCTCCGGCGACGAGGCGGCGGCCGAGGAGTTCGCCGACCACTGGCGCGGCCAGGGCCGGCGGGTGCGGCGGCTCACCGTCAGCCACGCCTTCCACTCCCACCACATGGACGACGTCCTCGCCGAGTTCGAGGCCGTCCTGGCGCAGGTCGCGTTCGCCGAACCGGAGATCGACGTCATCTCCGACACCACCGGCCGGTCCGCCACCGGCGCCGAACTCGCCGACCCCGCCTACTGGACCCGGCACATCCGGGAGGCCGTCCGCTTCCTGGACGTCGTCCGCACCCTGGACGGACTCGGCACCACCACCTTCGTCGAACTCGGCCCCGACGCCGTCCTCACCACCCTGATCCGCGAGACCCTGGACGACACGGACCTCACCGCCGAGGCCCTGCTCCGCCGCGACCGGCCCGAGCAGACCACCGCCCTCACCGCCCTCGGCGCGCTGCACGCACGCGGCGCGGCCGTCGACTGGGCGCAGCTCTGGCCCGGCGCGCGAACGGTCGAACTCCCCACCTACGCGTTCCAGCGCAGCCGCCACTGGACGGCCACCCCCACGGCCAGTGCCACCGGCCACGGCCTCACCGCGACCGGCCACCCGCTGCTCGGCGGCGCGCTCGAACTCGCCGAGGACGGAGGGCTGCTGCTCACCGGCCGGATCTCGCTCAGCACCCAGCCCTGGCTCGCCGACCACGAGATCCTCGGCCGCGTCCTGCTGCCCGGCACCGCCTTCCTGGAGCTCGCCCTCACCGCGGCCGAGCGGGTCGGCGTCGACCGTGTCGCCGAACTCACCGTGGAGGCACCGCTCGTCCTGACCACCGGCGCGGCCGTGCAGATCCAGGTCGCCGTCGCCCCCGCCGACCGCGACGGACGGCGCGGCCTCACCGTCCACTCGCGCACCGAACCGGACGGCGACTGGACCAGGCACGCCGCCGGCCTGCTCGAACCCGCCACCGACGGCGAACCGCTGCCCGTCACCGACTGGCCGCCCACCGGCGCCGACGCCGTCCCGACCGAGGACCTCTACACCCGGCTCGCCGAACTCGGCTACACCTACGGGCCCGCCTTCCGCGCGGTGCGCGCAGCCTGGCAGCAGAGCGGCGCGGCCTACGCCGAACTGGCCCTCGGCACCGGCGCCGAGGCCGCCGACGGCTTCGCCGTCCACCCCGCGCTGCTCGACGCCGCCCTGCACCCGCTCGTCCACCAGGCCGCCGACGGCTCCGGCCGGATCCCGCTGCCGTTCAGCTTCACCGGCGTCCGCCTGCACGCCGCCGGCGCCACCGCGCTGCGCGCCCACTGGGACGGCACGGCGCTCACCGCCACCGACGGCAACGGCCGTCCGGTGATCACCGTCGAGGCCGTCGCGCTCCGCGAGGTCGGCGCCGAGCAGCTCGGCGCCCCCGCCCGCCCGTCCGGCCTCTACCGGATCGCCTGGCAGCCCGTCCCGTCCGCCCCCGCGGCCTCCGACCCGCCGGTGCCGCTCACCGGCGCCCTCGCGGAGCTGGAGACCGTCCCCGCTGCGGTCCTGGCCGAACTCCCCGACGCCCAGGGTCTGGAGGGCGCACACGAGACGGCCGTCCGGGCGCTCGCCCTCGTCCGGGAGTGGCTGGCCGACGAACGCTTCGCCGACTCCCGCCTGGTGCTCCGCACCCGGGGCGCCGTCGCCGTCGAGGAGGGCGAGGCCGTTCCCGGCCTGGCCACCGCCCCCGCCTGGGGCCTGGTACGGACAGCCCAGTCCGAGCACCCCGGACGCTTCGTCCTGATCGACACCGACGCCGCCGCCGCCGGCGACGCCGCCGAGCCGCCGTACGCGGCCGCGCTCGCCACCGGGGAGCCCCAACTCGCCCTGCGCGGCGACACGCTGTACGCCCCCCGGCTGGTCGCCGCCGACGGCTCCGCCACCGAGGTGCCCGAACTGGGCGGCGGCACCGTCCTCGTCACGGGCGCGACCGGCAGCCTCGGCACCCTGCTCGTCCGCGACCTCGTCGCCGAGCACGGGGTCCGCGACCTGCTGCTGCTCAGCCGACGTGGCGACCAGGCACCCGGCGCCGCCGAACTCACCGCCGAACTCACCGCCCTGGGCGCGAGCGTACGCTTCGCCGCCTGCGACGCCGCCGACCGCGAGGCCCTGGCAGCCGTGCTCGCGGACCGCCCGGACGGGCAGCGGATCAGCGCCGTCTTCCACCTGGCCGGCGTCCTCGACGACGGCCTGGTCGACACCCTCACCCCCGAGCGGCTGACCGCCGTGCTGCGCCCCAAGGCCGACGCCGCCTGGAACCTGCACGAGCTGACCGCCGGTCACGACCTCGCCGCGTTCGTCCTGTTCTCCTCCGTCTCCGGCCTGATCGGCAACCCGGGGCAGGCCAACTACGCGGCGGCCAACAGCTATCTGGACGCCCTCGCCCAGCACCGCAGGTCCCAGGGCCTGCCCGCGACCTCCCTCGCCTGGTCCCTCTGGGCCCACGAGGACGGCATGGCCGGCCGGCTGGACCAGGCCTCGCTCGCCCGCTGGCACCGCAACGGCCTGACGCCGCTCGACCCGGACCACGGCCGCCGGCTGCTCGCCGCCGCCCTGGCCGATGACCGCGCCCTGCTGGTGCCCGTCAAGCTCGACCTCACCGCCCTGCGCGGCCAGGCCGCCGTCGGCGAGCTGGCCCCGCTGTTCCGCGGGCTCGTCCGGGCGCCGCTGCGGCGCGCCGCCGAGGTCGGCAGCAGCGCCGACAGCTGGGCCAGCCGGACGGCAGCCCTGCCCGAGGCCGAACGCGGCCGGGCGGCCCTGGAGTTGGTCCGGCAGACCGTCGCGGCCGTGCTCGGCCACAGCAACCCGGGCAGCATCGAGGCCGGCCGCGCGTTCCGCGAGCTGGGCTTCGACTCGCTGACCGGCGTGGAGCTGCGCAACCGCCTGAACACGGCGAGCGGCCTGCGGCTGCCCGCGACGGTCGTCTTCGACCACCCGTCGCCGGGCGCCATCGCGGACCGCCTGGTCGCCCTGCTCGCCGACGCCCCGGCACCGGTGGCCGTCCGGGCACGGGTGTCCACCGACCCCGACGAGCCGATCGCGATCGTCGGCATGGCCTGCCGCTACCCGGGCGGCGTCCGCTCGCCCGAGGACCTCTGGCGCCTCGTCTCGGAGGGCACCGACGCGGTCGGCCCGTTCCCCGACAACCGGGGCTGGGACCTGGAGTCGCTGTACCACCCGGACCCGGACCACCTCGGCACCTCCTACACCCGGGAGGGCGGATTCCTCTACGGCGCGGGCGACTTCGACCCCGACTTCTTCGGCCTGAGCCCGCGCGAGGCCACCGCGGCCGACCCCCAGCAGCGCCTGCTGCTGGAGACCGCCTGGGAGACCTTCGAGCAGGCGGGCATCGACCCCGCCACGGTGCGCGGCAGCGACACCGGCGTCTTCACCGGTGTGATGTACAACGACTACGGCTCGCGCTTCCGCAAGGCTCCCGAGGGCTTCGAGGGCTTCCTGCTCACCGGCAACACCTCCAGCGTGGTCTCCGGCCGGATCGCGTACACCTTCGGTTTCGAGGGTCCGGCGGTGACGGTGGACACGGCGTGCTCCTCCTCGCTGGTGGCCCTGCACCTCGCCTCGCAGGCCCTGCGGCGCGGCGACGCCTCGCTGGCGCTGGCCGGCGGCGCGACCGTGATGTCCCGCCCCGACACCTTCGTGGAGTTCAGCCGGCAGCGTGGTCTGTCGGCCGATGGCCGCTGCAAGGCGTTCTCGGCGGAGGCGGACGGTACGGGGTGGAGTGAGGGTGTCGGTCTGCTGTTGTTGGAGCGGTTGTCGGATGCGGTGCGCAACGGTCACCGGGTGCTGGCGGTGGTGCGTGGTTCGGCGGTCAACCAGGACGGTGCGAGCAACGGTCTGACGGCGCCGAACGGTCCGTCGCAGGAGCGGGTGATCCGGCAGGCGCTGGCGAGTGCGGGTCTGTCGCCGGACGATGTGGACGCGGTGGAGGCGCACGGGACGGGGACGACGCTGGGTGACCCGATCGAGGCGCAGGCGCTGCTGGCGACGTACGGGCAGGGCGAGCGTGAACAGCCGTTGTTCCTGGGGTCGTTGAAGTCGAACATCGGTCACTCGCAGGCTGCGGCCGGGGTCGGCGGCATCATCAAGATGGTGCAGGCGATGGAGCACGGCGTGCTGCCCCGCACGCTGCACGCCGAGGTCGCCTCGCCGTACGTGGACTGGTCCTCCGGCGCGGTGGAACTGCTGTCGCAGGAGGTGGCCTGGCCGGAGGTGGGCCGGGCCCGTCGGGCCGGCATCTCGTCCTTCGGCATCAGCGGCACCAACGCGCACGTGATCGTCGAGCAGGCCCCCGCGGCAGCCGTCACCGGTGCCGCCGAGGTCGACGGCCCGGTGGCGTGGGTGGTGTCCGGCCGTGGTGAGGCCGGTCTGCGCGGCCAGGCCGCCCGCCTGCTGGACCACGTGGTGGAGCGGCCGGAGCTGGCGGTGGCCGACGTGGCGCTGTCGCTCGCGGTCTCCCGCTCCGCCCTGGAGCAGCGCGCCGTCGTCATCGGCGACGGACAGGACTCCCTGCTGAGCGGTCTGGCGGCGCTGGCCCGTGGGGACGAAGCTCCCGGACTCGTCCGCGGCACCGCCGGCGGCGGAGTGGCGTTCGTGTTCACCGGCCAGGGCAGTCAGCGGACGGGCATGGGGCGTGAACTCTATGCCGCTTACCCGGCGTTCGCCTCGGCACTGGACGCGGTGGTGGCGGAGTTCGACGCCCTGCTGGACCGTCCGCTGCTGCCGTTGATCTTCGAGGGCGGTGAGCTGCTGGACGAGACGCGCTACACCCAGCCGGCGCTGTTCGCCGTCGAGGTGGCGCTGTTCCGCTTCGCCGAAAGCCTGGGCGTGGTACCGGACTTCGTGGCCGGCCACTCCATCGGCGAGCTGGCGGCCGCGCACGTGGCGGGCGCCTTCTCGCTGGCGGACGCTGCTGCGCTGGTCGCGGCCCGGGGCCGGCTGATGCAGTCGGCGCGGGCGGGCGGCGCGATGGTCGCGGTGTCGGCGACCGAGGAGGAGGTGCGGGCCTCGCTGCTGCCGGGTCTCGGCATCGCCGCCGTCAACGGCCCGACCTCGCTGGTGGTCTCCGGCGACGAGGCGGCGGCCGAGGAGTTCGCCGACTACTGGCGCGGCCAGGACCGGCGGGTGCGGCGGCTCACCGTCAGCCACGCCTTCCACTCCCACCACATGGACGACGTCCTGGACGACTTCCGTACGGTCGCGGCCGGCATCGACTACGCCGAACCCGTGATCCCGGTGGTCTCCGTCCGCCCGGACGGACCGGCCACCGCCGAGCACCTGACCTCGCCCGAGCACTGGGTCCAGCAGATCCGGGAGGCCGTGCGCTTCCACGACGCCGTGCTGCGGCTGGGTGAGCTCGGCGCCACCACCTTCGTCGAGCTCGGCCCCGACGCCGTGCTCACCGCGCTGATCCGTCAGACGCCCGTCGAGACCGAGGTCACCGCCGAGGCCCTGCTCCGCCGCGACCGGTCCGAGCAGACTTCCGCGCTCACCGCCCTCGGCGCGCTGCACGCCCACGGCCGGGCCGTCGACTGGGCGAAGCTCTGGCCCGGCGCCCAGCTGGTCGGCCTGCCCACCTACGCGTTCCAGCACCGGCGTTACTGGCTGGAGGGCACCGTCGAGGTGGCCGACGCCGGCGGCCTCGGCATCGAGGCCTCGGCCCATCCGCTGCTCGGCGCCTCCATCGAACTCGCCGACAGCGCGGGTCTGGTGCTGACCGGGCGGCTCGGGCTTGACACCCACCCGTGGCTCGCCGACCACGCCGTCGGCGGCAGCGTGCTGCTGCCCGGCGCGGCCTTCGTCGAGCTGGCCCTGCGGGCCGGTGCGCAGCTCGGCGCCGCCACCGTCGAGGAGCTGACGCTCGCGGCGGCCCTGGTGCTGCCGGAGCGCGGCGCGGTACAGCTCCAACTCACCATCGGCGGGCCGGAGGACGGCGGACGGCGGACGTTCGCCTTCCACTCCCGCGCGCAGGAGGACGGCCCGGACGCCCCGTGGACCAGGCACGCGTTCGGCACCCTCACCGACGGCCAGGTCGGCGCGGACAGCCTGACCGAGTGGCCGCCGCCGGGTGCGGAGCCGATCCCGGTCGGTGATGCCTACGCCACGGTGGCCGAACGCGGCTACCACTACGGGCCCGAGTTCCAGGGCCTGCGGGCCGCCTGGCGACAGGGCGAGGTGCTCTTCGCCGAGGTCGAACTCAGCGAGCAGCAGGCGGTGACGGCCGGTCAGTACGGCGTCCACCCCGCGCTGCTGGACGCCGCCCTGCACCTGCTGGCACTGGAGGCCGGCGAGCGGGTCGTGCTGCCCTTCTCCTGGAACGGCGTCCGGCTGCACGCGGCCGGCGGCACCGCCGCGCGCGTCCGGCTGGCACCCAGCGGTACCGAGGACGGGTATGTCCTCACCCTGGCCGACGCCATCGGCGCACCTCTGCTCACGGTCGCCGAACTGGCGCTCCGTCCGGCCGAACTCCCCTCCGCTGTGGCTCCGTTGTTCGGGGTGGAGTGGGTTGGTGTGTCGGGTGGTGGGTTGTGGGTGCCGGATGAGGTGGTGTCGTTCGTGGGTGCTGCTGATGGTCCGGTGGGTGTGCGTGGTGCGGTGTTCGGTGCGTTGGAGGCTGTGCAGGGTTGGTTGGCTTCTGACGGTGCCGGGGCTGGTGCTTCTGCTGGTGCTGGTGGTGGTGTGTTGACGGTGGTGGTGGGTGCTGGGTTGGCTGGTGCGGCTGTGCGGGGTTTGGTGCGGTCGGTGCAGGCTGAGCATCCTGGTCGGTTTGTGTTGGTGGAGGGTGTGGTGCCGGTGGGTGGGTTGCCGGTGGGTGAGCCTGAGGTTCGGGTGGTGGGTGGGGAGGTGTTCGTTCCTCGTCTGGGCCGGGTGGGTGTGCCGGATGCTGTTTCGGAGCCGGTTGGTTTTGGTGACGGGGTGGTGTTGTTGACGGGTGCGTCGGGTGCTCTGGGTGGTGTGGTGGCCCGGCATCTGGTGGGTGTGC
>NZ_JBHUWW010000071.1:0-26417 GCF_042669755.1 Kitasatospora sp. NPDC057223
GCGGACCCCGGCCGACGCGACTCGGCCGGGGTCCGCTGTGACGTGCGGGCCAGGCTCCGGCGGCCGGTGCGAGGGAGGTCACAGCGGTCACCGTAGCCATTCGCGCCGTCCAGGTGTTTACTAATTCAATCCAACTGGCTCGTTTCAGTAGACGCGAGCCTCGGCACCTCCACGCGCACAGGTGGCAACAGATGTCCCAGGCCTCCCCGCCGGCCGAACTCCGTCGGCGCAGCATTCTGAAGGGCGCCCTCACGGGTGCCGTCGTGTTGTCCGTGGGGGCGCTGCTGGAGGCCTGTGGGGCGCAGCCCTCCGGCTCCACCCGCTCGGTGGACTCCGGCGGACAGGCTTCGGCGGGTCAGGACACCCACAAGGAGATCCCGCTGCTGCGGGTGTCGCTGCCCGGCTCCCTCTCCAGCCTGTACCCCGGCCAGGAGTCCGGGATCCTCAACTACTACGTGGCGAACATCGCCATGGAGGGCCTGGTCGGCGTGGACGGCGAGGGCCGGCTCGTGCCGGCGCTGGCGTCCGCCGTCACCAGGACCGACGACCGGACCTACGTCTACACCCTGCGCGAGGGGGCCCTCTTCCACGACGGCAGCCCGGTCACCGTCGAGGACGTGCTGTACTCCATCACGATGGCGGCGGACAGTACGGTCTCCCCCTCGACCGCGAGCTACTGGGCCGACCTGGCCTCCGCCGAGAAGACCGGCGCGAACGAGATCACCCTGGTCAGCAAGAGCGGCGGGGTGGCCTTCGCCTGGCTGCCCGCCTCGGCCGACGCGCTGTGGATCGCCCCCAAGTCGTTCTGGCAGAGCACCGGCGGCAAGGTCGGCACCACCTCCACCCTGTTCACCGGGACCGGCCCGTACCAGGTGACGGCGTTCAAGCCGGACTCCTACATCGAGTTCTCCCGCAACCCGCACTGGTGGGGTGCCGCCCCGAAGGCCGCCAAGCTCCGGATCGACTTCATCCCGGACGACAGCACCCGGCGCCTCGCCTGGCAGTCCGGCGAGGCGGACGTCTCCCTCAACGTGCCGCTGGCCGCCGCCAAGCAGTGGGAGGGGGTCTCCGGCACCCGGGTGGTCTACACCCCCGACCGCTCCTACGCGGGCCTGACCTTCAACACGTCCGTCGCGCCCTTCGACGACCCGCACGTGCGCAGGGCCGTTGCCCACGCGATCGACCGGGCCGCGATCGTCAAGGAGGTGCTGCACGGTCACGGCCAGGTCGCCACCGCCCTGTCCACCCCCGAGCAGTTCGGCGGCCTGTGGACGCCGGAGCAGGCCACCGCCAAGCTGGCGACGGTTCCCCAGCACGAGTACTCCCTGGACCGGGCCAGGGCGGAACTCGCCCAGTCCAAGGTGCCCGGCGGCTTCACGGCCGACCTGTCCTACCCGAGCACCGGCCCGCACCTGGGCACCGCCGCGCTCGCGTTCGCCGCCGACCTGAAGAAGATCGGCATCACGCTGAACGTCAAGGAGCTGGCCGTCGAGCAGTGGATCGCCGAGCTCAACACCTTCCCCGGGCTGGCGTTCTTCTGGTACTTCAACACCACCGGCGATCCGGGCGAGCTCGTCTCCTGGCTGTTCGGCGCCGAGAACCCGGCCAAGTACAGCGGTGCCCGGGCCGCCGAACTGGTCGGCCAGGCCGCGACGACGGGCGACCCGGCCGCACGGGCCGAGCTGCTGCTCCAGGCCCAGCAGGCGCAGGCGGCCGACGCGGCCTACGCGCCGCTCTGGTGGGGGCAGTCCGCGCTGGCGCTGCGCGACACCGTGGGCATCTCCGGCTACACCTCCTACACGTTGGTGTCGCCGTGGCCCACGCAGATCTACGCGGCCGTCTGAGCCCCGCCGGATGACCGCCCAGCCCGACCTTCCCGACGCCCCCGCCGGGCCCGACCCGGCCACGGGCAGCACCACCACGTTCCACGCCTCCGCAGGCGGCGTGCGCCCGCTGGCCGGCTTCGTCGCGCGGCGGGTCGGCATGGCCCTGCTGCTGCTGTTCGCCCTGTCGCTGCTGGTCTACGGCCTGATGTTCCTGGCTCCCGGTGACATCGCCCGCAATCTGCTGGGCACCAGGAACGTCACTCCGGAGGCGCTGGCGCAGGTCCGGGCCCAGTACCACCTGGACGAGTCCTTCCCGCAGCAGTACTGGCGCTGGCTCTCGGGCGCGCTCAGGGGCGACTTCGGCACGTCCATCCGGACCGGCGAGCCCGTCGCGTCCATGATCGGGGAGCGTCTCGGGCTGACCGCGGCGCTGTGCGGGCTGGCCTTCGGCCTCTCGGTGCTGGCCGGTGTGCCGGCCGGGGTCGCCGCCGCGCTGCGGCGCGGACGGCTGCTGGACCGCCTGCTGGTCGGCGGCTCGGTGGTCGGCGTCAGCGCACCCGGCTTCGCGGTCGGCCTGCTGCTGCTCTACGTCTTCGGCGTCGGCCTGGAGTGGTTCCCCGTCCACGGCACCGGCACCGGGCTGCTGGACGGCCTGTGGCATCTGGCCCTGCCCTCGGTCGCCCTGGCGCTGGGCCTGGGCGCGTTCGTGGTCAAGCTGACCCGGGCCGCCGTCGTCCGCGAACTGGAGGAGGACTACGTGGTCTTCGCCCGCAGCCGCGGACTCGGCCGCCGGAAGGTGCTCGGCATCGTGCTGCGCAACGCCGCCGTGCCCATCGTCACCAGCCTGGGCCTGCTGGTCGCCTACCTCTTCGGCGGCACCGTCCTGGTGGAGAGCACCTTCGCGCTTCCCGGGCTCGGGTCGCTGCTGGAGTCCTCGGTGCTGTTCAAGGACTTCGCGGTGGTGCAGGCACTGACCGCCGTGATCGCCCTGGTCATCTCGTCGGTCACGCTGGCGGTCGACCTCGCCTACCTCGCGATCGACCCCCGGATGCGCGCCCGGGTGGTGGGCAGCTGATGACGCGACGCCTCGCACGGCTGCGGCACGCACCGCTGACGGTACTGCTGAGCTCGGTGTTCCTGACCGCGGCGGTGCTCTGCGCGCTGGCCGCCCCGCTGATCGCCCCGCACGCCCTCGACCAGGACCTCTACCTGGGCACGGTCGGCTCCGGCGTCGAGGGCCACCTCTTCGGCACCGACACCCTGGGCCGCGACGTCCTCTCGCTGGCCGCTGCCGGGGCCCGCTCGGCGCTGCTCGGGCCCGTCGTGGTCGCCTGCGGTTCGATGCTGCTCGGCCTGCTGCTCGGCACCCTCGCCGGGTTCCGGGGCGGCCGGCTGGACACCCTGGTGGGCCGGTACGCCGACCTCCTGCTCGCCCTGCCCGCCGTCCTGCTCGCGATGGTGGTGGTCGGGATGCTCGGCGGCGGCTACTGGGTGACCGTGACCGTGCTGATCGTCCTGTTCTCCCCCTCGGACGTCCGGCTGATCCGTGCGACGGTGATGGAGCAGGCCGGCCGCCCCTACATCGAGTCGGCGCGTGTCCTGGGCATCCGGTCCGGCCGGATCATGGTCCGGCACGTCCTGCCCAACACCGTGCCGGTCGTGGTCGCCAACGTGCTGCTGAACATCGCGTTCGCGATGGTCGCCCTCTCCTCGCTCTCCTACCTCGGGCTGGGCGTCGCCCCCGGCGCCGCGGACTGGGGGCGCCAACTGGCGGACGGCCAGCAGATCATGGTCGACAACCCGCTCGCGGCCGTCCTGCCCGGCGTCCTGATCATCCTGGCCGCCACCAGCGTCAACCTGCTCGGCGACTGGCTCGCCGAGCACCTGGACCGGAAGGTGGCCACCCGATGAGCCGTGCCGATCGGGCCGTCCGGCCGGCGGTCCCGTTGCTGTCCGTACGCGACCTGCGGGTGGACGGGCCGTCCGGAGCCATCGTGGCCGGCGTCGGCCTGGACGTGCACCGGGGCGAGACCCTGGCCCTGGTGGGAGAGTCCGGCTCGGGCAAGTCGATGACCGTCAAGGCACTCAGCGGCCTGCTGCCCACCGGGGTCCGGGCCACCGGCACACTGGAGCTCGAAGGCACGCGGATCCCGCTGGACCCGGGCTCCCCGCACTGGCGGGCGGTACGAGGCACCCGGATCGCGCTGCTGCTCCAGGACCCGTTCACCTCCCTCTCCCCCGTGCACACCTGCGGGGCGCAGATCGGCTGGGCCCTTCCCGCGGGCACCTCCCGGAGCAAGCGCGCAGCGCTCGTGGCCGCCCTGCTGGCCGAGGTGGGACTGCCCCCGGAGACCGCCGGCCGGCACCCGCACCAGTTGTCCGGCGGCATGCGCCAGCGGGTCGCGATCGCCGCGGTACTGGCGGCCGGCCCGGACCTGCTCATCGCCGACGAGCCCACCACCGCACTGGACGTCACCACCCAGCACGAGGTGCTGGAACTGATCGCCCGGCTGCAGCAGGAGCGGCGGATGGCCGTCGTCCTGATCACCCACGACCTCGGCCTGGCCCGCAGCCGCGCCGACCGGATCGCGGTGATGTACGCGGGCCGACTGGTCGAGACCGGGACGGGCGCGGAGGTGCTGGACGCTCCCGCCCACCCCTACACCGCCCGCCTCGCCGCCTGCGAACCCCCGCTGGACCGGCGCCTGCCGCTGCTGCCCACCATCCCCGGCCAGGTCCCCTCCGCCCACACGGTCGGCGCGGGCTGCGCGTTCGCCGACCGCTGCGAGCTGGTCCTCCCCGACTGCCGGAGCCGGTACACCCCCGAACTGGCTCCGGCACCCGGCGGCTCCCCCGGTCACCTGGCCGCCTGCCTGCGGATCGGCGAGGCCCCGGCCCCCGCTGCTCCGCGTCCCGCCGACCCGCGCCCTGGTGACCCGCCCGCCCTTGATCCCGGCCCCGCCGCCACGGACGTCCGGGCGGACCGCGCCCTGCTGGTCTCCGGACTGGTCAAGCAGTTCGCCCGATCGGCCCGGCCCGCGGTGGACTCCGTGGACCTGCGCCTGGACCGGGGCGAGGCGGTGGCCGTGGTCGGGCAGTCCGGCTCCGGAAAGACCACGCTGGCCCGCTGCGTGGTCGGCCTGGAGCGGCCGAGCAGCGGCACCGTGGCGTTCCCGCTGTCCGAACCCGCGCCCGGCGCCGATCCCCGCGCCCGGCGGCGGCCGCGCCCGGACCCGGGGCGGGTGCAGATCGTGTTCCAGGACCCGTACTCGGCGCTGAACCCCGGCCTCAGCATCGGCGCCACCCTCCGCGAGGCACTCCGCGCCGCCGGACGCCCCGAGGAGGACCCCGCCGACCTGCTCGAACTCGTCGGCCTGCCCCGCGCCCACCTGGCCCGCCGGCCACGCCGGCTCTCCGGCGGCGAGCGGCAACGCGTCGCCATCGCCCGGGCGCTGGCCCCGCGCCCGCACGTACTCGTCTGCGACGAGGCGGTGTCCGCACTGGACGTGTCGGTGCAGGCCGGAGTGCTGAACCTGCTCGCCCGGCTCCGCCGCGAGCTGGACCTCAGCATCCTGTTCATCACCCACGACCTGGCGATCGCCCGTCAGGTCGCGGACCGCGTCTACGTCATGCACCGGGGCCGGGTGGTCGAGCACGGCCCGGCCGAGCTGGTCCTGACCGCACCCACCCACCCCTACACCCGGCAGTTGCTGGCCAGCGTGCCGGCCGCCGGCTGAACCCACGAACGACGGAGCCTGCTGACCGTGTCCGACCACCCCTTGATCGACGTGCTGCCCGTACCCGCCGACGTGACGGCGGTCGCCGACGGCGTCGCGGCCCTGCCCCCGGCACTGCTGCTGCGCTGGAACCGGCACGGCGGGGCACAGGTGGCGACCCTCTACACGGCCCGCCGGGGCGGTGAACTGGTGGGCGCCGCCTTCGAGGTGCACCGCCCGCTGACCGCCTACCGCAAGATCGTGGACGTCTGGACGGCATCGTCGGACCCCTCGGTGCGAGCCGCCCTGACGGAGCGCCTGGTCAGCGCCGTGGTGCAGCGCGCCTGGGCCGAGGGGGCCGTCTCGGTCAAACGTGAGTTCCGCGCCACCGGGCCGGACACAGCCTCCGACGCCGACTGGGAGCAGTCGCTCGCCGCCGGCTGGCGGGAGCAGGCGGACACACCCCGCTGGTCGGGTCCGGTGGCGGGCCCGTTCCAGGAGGCGCCGGCCCGCGGTCAGATCCTGCTGCGCGAGCAGTCGTCGTACCCGGCCGGAGCCGGCCACGGGGAGAGCCCGCGGCCGGCCATGGTCCCGTACATGCGCCAGACCACCGACTTCACCTGCGGCCCGGCCGCACTGCAGATGGGCCTGGCCGCGCTGGGCCTGCGGGGCCGACCGACGCGGGAGGCGGAACTGCGGCTCTGGCGGCGCGCCACGACGGTCGGCGGCTGCGAGCCGCTGGGCCTCGCCCTGGCCGCCGCGGAGGAGGGCGCGCGGGCCCGCGTCCTCCTCTCCACCGGACAGCCGGTGCTGCTGGAGCTCTGCACCAACGACGAGGAGCGCGACCTGCGGGCCTTCCTCCAGGACGGGTTCCGCCGTGAGGCGGCCGAGCGCGGTATGGACGTCCGCACCGAGGCGTTCTCGCTGGACACCCTGCGGGCCGCACTGGCCGAAGGTGCGGTCGCCCTCGTCCTGATCGAGCAGCTGGGCATGCACGACGAGAGCTGTCCGCACTGGATCACCGTGCACGGCACGGTCGGCACCGACGTCTTCCTGGCCCACGACCCGTGGACCGACGCCAACCTCGGGGAGAGCTGGCTGGACGGAGCCGACCTGCCCCTGCCGGCCGCCACGCTGGACCGGCTGGCCTGGTACGGAACCCCGAGCTACCGCGGCCTGGTCCTGCTGGAGGGCGGCGGTCAGTCGGACGGCATGGAGAGCAGCGTGATCAGCTCGACGGGCCCGTCCCCCGCCGCCTGATAGCTGTGCTCGCCCTCCCCGGAGAACCTCACCGCCTCGCCCGCGCGCAGGGACACCGACCGCTGTTCCAGCGTCAGCACCACGGCGCCGGACAGCACGTAGGCGAACTCCTCCGAGCCGCGCCCGTGCGGCGCGCTGTCGTGGGTGCCTCCGGGGGGCAACGCGGTCTCGTAGAGCCCTACGCGGCGTGCCTCGGCGCTGGAGAACAGCGTCCTCGACGCCTCCTCGAATGACCGCGCCGAGAGTACCTGGGGCTCGTAGAGCGGCGTGCGGATGAGATCCGCGACCTCCAGCCCCAGGGCCGCCGCGACGGAGCCGAGTACCTCGATCGTCGGGTTGGCGGCGCAGTGCTCCAGCTGCGACAGCAGCCCCTTGCTCACTCCCGCCCGCTCCGCCAGATCACGCAGGCTCATGCCCCGGACCAGCCGGGCATGCTTCAGGTTTCCCGCGATTGCCGCTCGCAACCGCTCCGTCGCTTCGCTCATCGCAGGCACCCTAGCAAGAACGCCGCACCGGCCCGCCGGGAGCCACCGCGGACCGCCGCGGGCGGCGGCACTCACGCGACGGAGTAGAGTGCTGCTTCATTATGAAGCACGTACACAGTTCCGGCCCGGCCCGTGACCCCGAGGGCCTCCGCTACGACGCGGGCGTCCGCGACTCCATGCGGGCGTTCGCGGGGAGCGACGACACGCTCGCGCTGGAGACGGCCGCGGCCGTCCGGTCGGCCTCGCAGGCGGTCGACCGGCTGCGGTCGCAGGGCGCGGGCGGACGCGGGCTCAGCGCGGGGGCGCTCGACGTCCTCGCCCGGCTGAGCACGGCCGCGGACGAGGGGCTGAGCATCGGCGAACTGGCCCGGGCGGCGGGGGTGAGTTCCCGCAACGTCACCGGCCTGGTCGACACGCTCGAACGGGACGGGCTGGCGCAGCGGGTCCAGGACCGGCGCGACCGGCGGTCGGTGCGAGCCACCATCACAGCGGCCGGCCGCGACTGGCTGGAGGCCTTCCGGCAGCCGACGCAGCGGGCCATGTCCGCGGTCTTCCAGGGCTTCACGGAGGACGAGCTCGCCCGGTTCCGCGACCTGTGCCTGCGCCTGGTCGAGAACCAGCAGCGCATCGAGCAGTACCTGAACGCGGCCCGGCCGGACGAGCCACCGGCTTCCTGAACCCCCCGACGACGGAGGAACACATGACCACCGACGCAGCAGGCGCAGCAGGCGCAGCCACCCGGCGTACCGTCAGGGCCTACCACGAGGCCCGGTTCCGGGGAGACCTCACCACGGCCGCCGCGCAGATCGGCGAGAGTTTCAGCTTCCGCAGCCCGTTCATCACCTCCGACAGCCCGACCGGCCACCTCGACGGCCTGGACGGGCTCCTGGGCATCGTCACCGGCGTGGAGCTGGTCAGCGAGCTGTACGGCGAGACCGAGGCCACCCTGGTCTACGACGTCCACACCGCCCCGGCCGTCGGCATCACCCAGCACACGGCCGAGCACTTCCGCCTCCGGGACGGCCGGATCGCCTCGATCTCGCTCGTCTTCGACTCCGCCCCCTGGCAGGCCATCATGTCCGCGGCCGGCCCGACCCGCGACGGAGCCGCCCCCACGGCCTGACCGGCCGCCCGGCCGCACGACGGCGGGCATCGCAGGCGTCAGGCGACCTCGGTGGCGGCCTCCCGGACCGCCTTGTCGATGTCGCCGGGGCGCACGTCGAGTTCCTTGGCGATGTGCTTGCGGGCCTTCAGGGCGGCCTTCTCCACGGCGTCCGACAGCGTCACCTCGCCGACGATCACCAGCGCCGCCTGCCCGTCGTCGATGAGGTCGCCGAACTCCTTGACGTCCGACCGGGACATCCCCTTCCACAGGTGGCCGCCCACCCCGCCGACGGCCGCGCCGACCGCGGCGCTGCCGATGAGCGCCGGCGGGAACAGCAGGCCGACGAGCGCACCGGCGGCGGCGCCGCCCCACGCGCCGTGCCGGGTGGAGGTCTCGTCCTTGTTGACGTGCACCTTACCCTGGTCGTCCTTGGTCACCACGGACGCGTCGTAGGTGCCGAGGGCGCCGACCGCGTGCAGGTCCTTGACGACGGCGTAGTCCTCCCGGGCCTCGTCCTCGTTCGGGTAGGTGCCGATGTAGATGAACACTCCGTCGGACTTCGCCACGACGTCTCTCCTCTTCCTGGAGTCGCCGGACCGGGCGCCGCCCGGCCCGGCTTCACGGACCTTCGCACGACAGGGGGGACGGGTCGGCCCGTGCGCCACGGTGGGGACCCGCTCCCCCCGTCGACCGTATGCGCGCACGAAAGAAGCCGCATACCCGACATACCGACCGGACCGCTCGGAAACCGTCGGACGCGGTGGTCGCGCTGCGACCGCTGTGGCCGCCCGGAACGTCCGGGCCGTCCGGGCTGTCCGGGCCGGCCGAGAGGGGAGAGAAGGGCGGTGGGGGGCCGCGAGGTGGCCAGCCCCCAGGACGGTTCAACTTATCTTGCGTTCCTGTGGTCATCCCAGCGGCCGCACACCGGTATACGGTCCCCGGAAACCTCCTGTTAACGGATCGCCCGCGCACCGCGCGGCGGTCCGGTCCTCCCCCGCCATCCCTCGCAGGCCACCTCCTGCATCCATCGTTAGAGGTATTCATGTCGGCAACGGCTTCTCCTGCCTCGTCGCAGTCCTCGTCCGGGTCGAGAACTGCTCGCCGGACCAACGTGACCATCCTGCTGGCCTGTCTCGGCGTGTTCGCCGCGTACCTGCCGGTCGTCGGTGTCTCGACCTCGCTGCCGGTGATCCAGCGGGCGTTCGACGCCTCCACCGTCGAACTCCAGTGGGTCACGGACGCATTCATCCTGCCGACCGCCGCACTGCTGCTGACCTGCGGCGTGCTCGGCGAACGGTACGGGCGCAGGAAGGTGTACCTGGCCGGGCTGAGCCTGTTCTGCGCCGGGTCGCTGGTGTGCCTGCTGGCGTCGAACGTGGTGCTCGTCTGCGTCGGCCAGGCCCTCGCGGGGGTCGGCGCGGCAGCGCTGCTGCCGTCGACCCTGGCGCTGATCAGCCACGTCTGTCCCGACCGCAACCGCCGGGCCCGCGCGATCGCCCTGTGGACGGCGTCGCTGGGCCTCGGCCTGACGCTCGGCCCGATCATCAACGGTCTGGTCGCCGAGCACCTGAGCTGGCGATGGATCTTCCTGCCCGCGCTGGCCATCGGTGCGGTGGTCGCCGTCGCCGGCGCTTTCCTGCTGGAGGAGACCCGGGCGTCGCGCACGCCGCACCTGGACGTGCCCGGGCAGCTCATCGCGATCGTCGCGATCACCGGTCTGATCTACGGCGTGATCGAGGGCGGCAGCGTCGGCTGGACCGCCCCGACGGCGGTCGTCGCGTTCGTCGTGGCCACGGTCGGCCTCCTCGCCTTCGTGGTGGTGGAGCTGCGCTCCTCGGGCCCGATGCTCGACCTGCGGATGTTCCGGTCCGGGGCCTTCTCGGGCGCCGCGTTCGTCATGGCGGTCACCCTGTTCGCTCAGGTCGGCCTGGTGTTCGCGGTGAGCGAGTACTTCGGCCTGGTGCACCACGCCTCGACGCTCGACATCGGTGTACGCCTGCTGGCCCTCAACGGCGTCACCGTGCTCCTCACCCCGTTCGTCGGACGGCTGATGAACCGGGTCGGTCCGGGCCTGGTCCTGGTCTCCGGCCTCGTCATCGGCGGGGTCGGCGCGCTCGGGGTCTGCCTCTTCCGGGCGACGACGGACACGGCGACCGCAGCCATGATCATCGCGGTGCTCGGCCTCGGCATAGCCCTGGCGATCGCGCCGATCACCACGATCGCGATCAACAGCCTGCCCCGCGAACTCGCCGGCACCGCGGGCGCGGCCAACAGCACGCTGCGGCAGATCGGCAGCGCGCTCGGCCCCGCCGTCTTCGGCGCCGTCGTCACCGGCCGCACCCTGGCCGCCCTGCCGGGGCACCTCGCCGCGTCCGGGCTGAGCCCCGCCGACCAGGGCCACGTGAGCGGCCTGGTCTCGCACGTCGGCATCCAGGCCGGGGCGTTCCTGCACCTGGACTCCCCCGCGTCGACCGGACAGGCGATGTCGGCCTACGGTGCGAGCTTCACCGACGCCCTGCACGTGTGTGCCCTGATCAGCGGCATCAGCATGCTGGTCGCCGCAGGTGTCGCCGCCGTGCTGATCGGCGTCCGCAACCGGACTCCCGAGGAAGCCGGGGCCGCGTCCGCCCCTGCCCGGGCCGCCGCTCCGGCCGTACTCGCCGACGGGCACTGACCCACTCCTGCGTGCTCCCGCCCCAGGGCGCGGACGCAGGATCGAGGCCGCCACACGTCCCCGGACGTGTGGCGGCCGCCGCCGTGTCCGCGGGCCTGCGGCCCTCGCCGGACCGGGGGCCGGGTACGCGGCCCAAGTGGCAGGCCGGTCAGCCGTGGCGGTGCCCCGGCATCCCGGCGCAGCAGGAGGACCGCGAGCACTCCGGACACTCCGGGTACTCCGGACAGCACGCCGGCGCCCTGCGCGACGGAGGGTCCCGTACGGCGCAGGGCGCTGGCGTGGCAGTCGTGGGGCGGTCGTGAGGGCAGTCGTGGGGCGGTCGTGAGGGCGGCCGTGGGGCGGTCGTGACGGCGGGGCAGGGGTCAGCCGGCGGCCTTGCAGCGCACGGTCGCGATCTCGGCGAACCAGGTCGCGAGGAACTCCAGGAACACACTGACCTTGCGGGGGACGGTGTCACCAGGGCCGTAGATGGCGTTCAGCGGCCGGCCCGGGACCCCGAACTGCGGGAGGACGGGGCGCAGGTCCCCGGACTGCAGGTCGTCGTTGACGACCATCTGCGGCAGCAGGGCGATGCCGCGGCCGTGGGTGACGGCCTTCTGCAGGGCGAGGTAGGAGTTGGAGGAGTACACGACGTTGGGGACCCGGAACGGCAGGGCGGCGCGGCCCCGGCCGAGCCGCCACTGGGGTTCGTCGGTGTGGACGAGGCAGCCGTGGCCGGCCAGTTCGTCGGGGTGGGCGGGCGCCCCGTGCCGGGCGAGGTAGTCCTCGGAGGCGCACAGCACGAAGGGCAGCGCGGCGACCCGCTTCATCCGGAGACTGGAGTCCCGCAGGTCGCGTGCGTGCAGCGCGACGTCGAAGCCGCTGTCGAGGAAGTCGTGGATCCGGTCGGACAGCCCGCCGAGTTCGAACCGCACGGAGATCCTCGGGTGGGCGATGGCGAACGCCGCCATGGCGTCACCGAGGTCCAGGCTGCCGAGCCACTGCGGGGCGATGACGCTGAGCACGCCCTCGGCCCGGTCGTGCAGGTGGGAGATGCTGGCCCACTCGGTCTCGATCTCCTTGAGGATGCGGGCCGCGAACTCGGCGTACCGCACGCCGGCCTCGGTGAGGCTGATCGATCGCGCGGTGCGGTTGACCAGGCGCACACCGAGTTGCCGCTCCAGCTCGGCCACGTGCCGGGACACGAGGGAGCCGGAGAAGCTGAGGGTCTTCGCGGCGCCGCTGAAGCTGCCGCAGCGCGCCACGGTCACGAAGCTCTGCATGAGGGACATGCGGTCCATGGATTCTCCTCCCGTCGGTCACGGCGGATCGGTGGCGCCCGGTGCGGTTCAGAGCCGGAAGCGCCCGGTGCGGTTCAGGGCCGGAAGCGCCGGCCGAGGGCCTCGGACGCCCGGGCGAGGACGGTGACGTCGGCGGCCACCAGGACGAACGACGCGCCCGCCTCGACGTAGGCGTCGGCGACGGCCGGGTCGAAGGCGTTGACCCCGACGGGGACGCCGGCGGCGGTGACGGCGGTGATCGCGGCGCGCACGGCAGCCGTCACCTCGGGATGGGTCTGCTGTCCGAGCAGGCCCATCGACGCGGCCAGGTCGGAGGGGCCGACGAGGATCCCGTCGACGCCGTCGACCGCAGCGATGGCGACGGCGTTCGCCACCGCCTCCGCGGTCTCGATCTGCACCAGGACGGACACGTGGGCGGCAGCGGTGGTCAGGTAGTCGTCGACGCGGTTCCAGAAGGCGGACCGGGACAGTGCCGAGCCCACGCCCCGCCGCCCGAGCGGCGGGTAGTGCGCGGCGGCCACCACCTCGCGGGCCTGGTCCGCCGTGGACACCATCGGCACCAGGACGGTGCGCGCCCCGAGGTCGAGGACCTGCTTGATCACCACGGGGTCGTCGCCGGGAACCCGGACCACGGCGTCGACGGGGTACGCGGCCACGGCCTGCAGTTGGGCGAGGACGGACTCCAGTCCGTTGGGGGCGTGCTCCATGTCGATGAGCAGCCAGTCGGGCCCGCCGCCGGCGCAGATCTCGGCGACCAGCGGGCTTCCGCTGCACACCCACATCCCGGCGAGGGGCCGGCCGGCCGAGGCCAGGCGGTCGCGGAGGGTCGAGATCACCGGTGTGGTCACCGGTGCGGTCACTGGAATCGGCACGAGACAGTTCCCATCGGTCCGTAGTCGCAATGGACGGTGTCGCCGCGCGAGACCCACATCGGCCTGGTGAAGGAGCCGGCGAGGATCAGTTCGCCGGCTTCGAGCCGGCCGCCGTGCTGGTGCAGCTTGTTGGCGAGCCAGGCGACGCCGCGCGCCGGGTGGCCGAGGACGGCGGCGGCGACTCCGCTCTCCTCGACGCTCTCGTTGCGGTGGAGCAGGGCGGAGATCCACCGCAGGTCGACCGCCTCGGGGCGCACCGGGTTGCCGCCGAGCACCATGGCGCCGTAGGCCGCGTTGTCGGCGATCGTGTCGACGATCGTGCGGCCCTCCAACTCCAGGTGGGAGTTGAGGACTTCCAGTGCGGGCAGCACGTAGCGGGTCGCGTCCAGCACGTCGAGGAGGGTGCAGTGCGGGCCCTCCAGCGGACGGTCGAGCAGGAACGCGAGCTCGACCTCGATCCGCACGTTGGAGAAGGCGTCGAAGTCGAGAACCGCGCCGGTCTCGAACACGGTGTCGTCGAGGATGACGCCGTAGTCGGGTTCGGTGATGCCGGTGGCCGCCTGCATGGCCTTCGAGGTCAGCCCGATCTTGCGGCCGACCAGGCGGCGGCCCGCGGCCGCCTGCTGGTCGTACCAGGCGCTCTGGACGTCGTAGGAGTCCTCGACCGTGGCCTCGGGGTACCGGGCGGTGATCCGGGGCAGCACGGAGCGCTGCCGGTGGGCCTCGGTCAGTTCGGCGGCCAGGGCGGTGACGGTCTGGGGTGGCAGCATTCACGCTCCTTCGGGGAGGGCCAGGTCGCAGCGGTCCAGGCCGGGGTGGCGGGTCGTCAGGTCAGCGGTGAGGGAGCCGTCGCGGTGGTGGCGGGCGGCTCGCTCGATGTGCTCGGCGGGGGCGCCGTGCTCGATCAGGTCGATCAGCGCCTCGTGTTCGAGGACGGCTTCGGCGGCGCGGCCCGGGGCGATACCGGAGGCGGAGCCGCGCAGGTGGCCGAGCCGGACCCACTCGCCCTGGATGATCTCCAGCAGCCGCGGGTTGGGGCATCTGGCGTACAGCGTGCTGTGCAGGGCCTGGTTGACCTCCCGGAAGACCAGCGGGTCCAGGTCGGGCAGGCCGTGCCGGACCACGTCGTTGAGCCGGCGTGCCCGGACGATGTCCTCGGGCGTCACGAAGGGCGCGGCCAGGGCGGTCGCCGCGCTCTCCAGCATGCTGACGGCCTGCATGGTGAAGCGGTACTGGGCGCCGTCGACGTGGGCGACGCGCGCGCCGACGTTGCGTTCGAAGGTGACCAGGCCTTCGGCGGTGAGCGCGCGCACGGCCTCGCGGACGGGGACGACGCTCATCGACAGCTCGCTCGCCAGCGAGCTGAGCACCAGCCGGTAGCCGGGGCCGAAGACGCCGGAGGCGATGCGTTCGCGGATCCACCGGTGGGCCAGCTGGGACTTGCCCTCCGCCGCGGGCGTGCTCACTGCCCGGTCCCCCGCCGCGTGTAGCGGGCCCGCCAGTGGGCGTCCATCGGGAACAGGCCGTCGATGCCGTGGCCCGCCCTGACCTGCTCGGCGATCCAGCCGTCCTCGTCCTCCTGGGCGAGGGCGGCGTCGGCGACCTCCTCGGCGAGCGCGGGCGGGATCACCACGATGCCGTCGGAGTCGGCGACGATCACGTCACCGGGCTGGACGGTGGCACCGCCGCAGGCGACGGTCAGGTCGTGGTCCCAGGGGATGTGCCTGCGGCCCAGCACGGCGGGGTGCCGCCCCAGGGCGAACACCGGGATGCCGACGCCGGCGACCGTGTCGGCGTCGCGCACCCCGCCGTCGGTGACGATGCCGGCGGCGCCGCGCACGTGCGCGCGGATGGCGAGGATGTCCCCGAGGGTCGCCGCTCCCGGCTCGCCGCGGGCCTCGATCACCAGCACCTCGCCCGCGGAGACGGCGTCGAAGGCCCGTTTCTGGGCGTTCTGGCCGCCGCCGTGCGCGGCGAACAGGTCCTCCCGGTTGGGGACGAAGCGCAGCGTGCGGGCGGTGCCGACGATCCGGCTGCCGGGGGTGAGCGGCCGCGGGCCGTCGATGTGGACGTTGTCGAGTCCGTGCTTGCGCAGTTGCGCCGACAGGCCGGCCACCGGGGTACGGGCCAGCTTCTCGCGCAGGGCGGCACTCAGTACGGCGGGGCGGGCGGGCGGAGCGGGCAGCGCGCCGAGGGCGGGGTCGAACGGAATCTCGCCGGCGACGACGGTGGTCCGCAGCCGCCCGGAGGTCGGCGCGTCCGGGCGGGCCGGGGCGTCCACCTCGACCTCGACGACGTCGCCCGGGTCCAGCACCCGGGAGCCGGCGGGCGTGCCGGTGAGGATGACGTCGCCGGGCTCCAGGGTGAGGTGCTGGGAGAGGTCGGCGACGATCTGCGGCAGCGGGAACAACAGGCCGGCGGTGGTGTCCACCTGGACGAGCCGGCCGTTGACCCAGGTCCGCACCCGCAGCCCGTCGGGGTCGACGGCGGCCGCGTCGATCAGCCCGGGGCCGAGCGGGGTGAAGCCGTCGCCGCCCTTGGACCGGAGCAGCGAGCCGTGGTCCTGGGCCCTCAGGTCGCCGACGCCGAGGTCGTTGGCGGCGGTCACCCAGCCGACGTGGCTCCACGCCTCCTCCCGGCCGACCCGCCTGGCGGCCCGGCCGATGACCAGGGCGACCTCGCCCTCGCAGGTCAGCTGCCCGGTGCCGGCCGGGCGCTCGACCTCCCCTCCGGAGGCCGCCAGCGAGCTGGACGGCTTCAGGAAGTACGAGGGGTTCGCGGGCAGGCTGCCGGACTCGGCGGCGCGCGAGGCGTAGCCCGCGTGGACGGCGATGATCTTCCCCGGCCGCCGCGTCCCGGGGCTGTCGGCCCTCCCGGGTTCAGTCACGGTGTGTTCCTTTCAGTAGAGTCTGCGACATGACGACCAAAGCCGAGCAGGCCTTCCAGATCCTCAAGGAGAGGATCATGGACGGCACGTACGGGCCCGGCCACCGCCTGGTCATCGACCAGCTCGTGCGCGAGTACGGCATCAGCTCCGTGCCGTGGCGCGAGTCCCTGCGCCGGCTGGAGGCCGAGGGCTGGGTGGAGATCGTCCCGAACGTCGGCGCACTGGTGCGGATGTTCGACACGGACGCCTGGCAGCAGGGGCTGAGCCTGCTGGCCCGGATCGGCGGGTACGCGACCGCGCTGTCGGCCCCGCACCTGACGGAGGAGGACCTGGCGACCGCGCGCCTGCTGAACCGCCGGATGGGCGAGGCGCTGGCCGCGTTCGACCCGGCCCGGTTCGGGCGGCTGAACCGGGAGTTCCACGAGCTGCTGGCCTCGCGCGCGGGCGACGAACGCCTGGTGACGATGGTCTGCAACGAGTGGGCGCGCCTTGAGGTGATCCGCAAGTCCGCGTTCTGGTACGCACCCGGCCGGGCCGAGGCGTCCCTGGCCGAGCACGCGGCCATCCTCGACCTCATCGAGTCCGCCGCCGACGCCGAGGCCATCGAGGCGGCCGCCCGGCAGCACGAGCTGCGGACCGTTGAGGCGGTGACCCGGTACGAGGCCGGGCTTCCGAGCGACTCGAACCGGCGCTTCCACGGCTGATCACCGCTGCTGCTGTTGCTGCCGCTGCTGCCACCGGGTGACCAGTGCGCGGCCGTAGTCGTTGCCGTTCGGGTGCCGCAGCGTGGTGTGCACGTGGAAGCGGGCCGGCAGCCGGTTGTTCAGCCAGACGCCCGCGTGGTGGTCGAGCTCGGCGATGATCACCGGGCTCTGGATGCGCAGGTAGAAGGGCTGGGAGCCGTCGGTGGCGCCGTACCAGGCGAACCAGGTGCTGTCGGTGTGGGCGTCGGCCAGGGCGATCGCCGCCTCGCGCTGGGGTTCCTTGAGCAGCACCAGGAAGTCGGCGACCAGCGTGCGCAGCAACGCCCGTTGATCATCCGTCAGTTCACCGGCCCGGATGCCCTCGTAGGGGATCACCCGGTTGTCCCGGAAGGCCCCGGCGACGTGCCGCTCGTCCGCCGGGTGGACCCGGCCCTCGGGCATCGCCGGATCGAGGACGGACTCGTACACGACTGCGCTCGCCCGCTGCCGGGCGTCGAGCGACCCGACGAGTGCGAGCGCCGTCTCCTCCCGGTCGGCGAACAGCGGCGGACGGTCCCCGGTCAGGGCGGGTTCGCCGCCGAGGAAGACCGGGGCGATGACGTGCCGCCCGCCGACGGAGACGAAGTTGACCGCCACGTGGTGCCCGAACAGCTGCCAGCCCCAGGGCGCCAGCGGGTCGGGGGTGCCGAACAGCGAGAACCAGTAGCTGCGGTCGTTCATGACCTTCGGCAGGTCCACGAGTCCGCCGAGGACTCCGTTCAGCGCCATCGCTCCGGCGACCTTGGCGTAGCCCTCGGGGCTGAGCGAGGCCTCGACCACCGCGAGGACCGCCCGGGCCTTCTCCTCCGGCAGTTCCTCCAGGCGCAGGCCGACCCGGTGGATGACGAACTCCGGGTTGCTCCACGCCCGCCACTCGGGTGCCGTGACGGGGTGGAGCACCCGCTGCCGCTCCTCATCGCCGAGGAGGGCCAGCAGCCGGCCGGCCGCCCGGTGCGGCGCCGGGTCGGCGTCCGGGTGCTCCGGGAGCCCGTACAGCCCGGGGCGGACGGCGCCGTCGGAGGTGATGCCGGTGAACGGTTCGTCGTACAGGGCCTGCCAGGAGCGCAGCAGGTCCTGGAGGAACGGCGCCCGGTACCGGTCCTGGGTGAACTCCTCGTAGCCCAGGCCACGGACGCCGGCGAGCATCGGGTCGTCGTGGTCGATGAGGTACGCCGTCCAGCTGTCGGCCGGCAGCTCGACCGCCTCCGACCGCGCGGCGACCCGGGCGGTGGAGAAGTAGCCGTCGATGTCCTGTTCACTCGCGGCGTCGTGGCTCATGGATACCTCCGTGGGTGGGCGGCGGGTCAGATCGGCAGGCGGAAGAGGCGCTTGGCGTTGCCGGACAGCACCTGCTCGCGGGCCTCGTCGCTGATCTCGACGGTGTTCCTGATGAAGTCCACGCCCTGGCTCATCCAGCCGTAGAAGACCGGGAACGAGGAGCCGAACATGTAGTGGTCGGCGCCGTTGACCTTGAGCGCGCACTCGACCTGGTCCTTGCCCCAGGAGTGCGGGTGCGTCAGGTCGAAGAAGATGTTGTTCTCCAGGTAGCTCTGGATCTTCTCGCCACCGGTCGGGTCGAGCCGGTCGATGGCCTCCTTCTTGTTGGACTTGTGCGGCGTCATCAGCGCGGTGTTGGCGAACCAGTTGCCGCCGAGCATGGTGTGCACGAAGCGCAGGCCCGGCATCCGGTCGAACATGCCGCTGAACAGCTCGCGGCCGACGGCGGTGCCCTGGTCGGTGATGCGGCCGAACTCGCGGCGCAGGTTGGTGTAGTCGACGATCGAGCGCCACTCCACCGGCAGCGGGGTGTGGTGCACGATGACCGGGATGTCGAGCTTCTCGATGACCTTCAGGTAGGGCTCGAACACCGGGTCGTCCAGGTAGATCTGCCCGTAGTGGCAGGCGAGTTGGACGCCGACGACGCCGAGCTCCTTGACGCACCGCTCCAGCTCGTAGATGTTCTCCTTGCCACCCCACGGGGGCACGCAGGCGGTGGCGAACAGCCGGCCGCCGGAGCCGTCGACGATCTTGCGGGCGTTGTCGTTGACCTCCCGGCAGGTCTCCAGGCCGAGCCACTCCTGCCAGACCGGGACGCGCATGATGCCGTAGTCGACGCCGGCCTCGTCCATGGCCTTGAGCTTGGCCTCGGCGCTGTAGTCGCCGTCGACGTAGTTGAGGTTCTGGTAGCCGGCCGGCTTCTCCAGGATCAACTGCTGCCGGCCGTCCTCCAGTTCGGCGACCCGGGCGATCTCACCGAAGCCGCGCGGGGCGCTGTCGAGGAAGCCGTTGAGGATCTTCGGGTTGGAGAACAAGTCCTCCGGCAGGTGATGGA
Organism: Kitasatospora sp. NPDC057223; assembly: GCF_042669755.1. Lineage (NCBI taxonomy): Bacteria > Bacillati > Actinomycetota > Actinomycetes > Kitasatosporales > Streptomycetaceae > Kitasatospora > Kitasatospora sp. NPDC057223. Next base: position 19,181 of record NZ_JBHUWW010000071.1, read on the forward strand.
TGTTGATGTCTACAACAGTCACGGGAGGGATCCCTCTCATCGCGGGTCGGACACCCGACCGAATCGTGTGCGATATCGGATACGGACACTAGCCGAGCCCGACATCCGAAGCAACAGATTTCGTGATTGAAATCGTACATGATCTCGTTTATGTTCTCCTCCAGGATGGTGGTCCCGGGTGCTCGGGGCGCCACCCGCCACCACGCCCGCCGTCCGCGTGGGCAAGCCGCCGAGAGAGGACGTCTGTGCTGATGAGCGACGTGACTGCCCGCGACACCGAGTACTGGGACGGGGAGACCCGCCTGCTCGGCCACGTGTGCGCACCGGCCGACGGCCGGACGGGCGCGGCCGTACTGCTGCTCCCCGACGCCTACGGGGTGACCAAGCACGTGATCGGCATCGCCCAGCGCCTCGCCGGACAGGGCCATCCCGTCTTCGTGGCGGACCTGTGGGGCGACGGGCTGCTGCCCGCCGACCAGAGCGAGTTCGGCCCGCTCATCGCCGCCATGGCGAAGGACCGCCCGCGCTGGATGCGCCGGGTGCGGGCCGCTCACGAGGCCCTGCTGGCACAGCCCGGGAACGGGAACGCCCCGGTGGCCCTGCTCGGCTACTGCTTCGGCGGCTCCTCCGCCCTCGAGTACGTCCGGACCGGCGGCGAGGTGGCCGGCGTCGTCGGCGTGCACCCCGGTCTGGACACCGTCGAGGCCGACTGGTCCGCGGCCGGCCCGGCCCCGGTGCTGGTCTGCACCGGCGACGGCGACCCGATGGGCACCGCCGAGATGCGATCCGCCCTCACCACCGCGATGACCGGCGCCGGCACCGACTGGCAGCTGCACGTCTACGGCGGCACCGTCCACGCCTTCACCTCACCGCACGCGAAGAACTCCCCCCGCCCCGACATCGTCGCGTACAGCGCCCGGAGCACCGCCCGCGCCTGGGACGCGACCCTGCGGTTCCTCCGCGAGACCGACGCCTGACCTACGCCCGACCGACGCCCGAACGCCTCCACCACCGACCCCGAGGACCCCCATGACCAGCAACTCGCTCGACATCGCGATCATCGGCGCCGGGCCGGCGGGTCTGGCCGCCGCCCTGCGCCTGCACCAGCGCGGCTTCCGGCCGCGGATCTACGAGACCGTCCCCGAGCTCAAGCCGCTCGGTGTCGGCATCGACGTCAAGGTCTACGGCACCAAGGAGCTGGAGGAGCTGGGCCTGCTCGACGAGTTCAGGGCGATCTCCGTCGACGCCCAGGACTCGATCTTCTACAACAAGTACGGCCAGGAGATCTACGCCGAGCGGTGCGGCGTGCACATGGGCTACCTGCACGAGCAGCGGTTCGTCCACCGCGGCCGCCTGCAGATGCTGCTCCACCGCACCGTGCTGGAGCGCCTCGGCGCGGACGCCGTGGTGCTGGGCATGCGCTGTACCGGTTACACCAACCACGACGACAGGGTCACCCTCGACCTGGAGGACCTGGACGGCAACACCTCCCGGGTGACCGCCGACCTCGCCGTCGCCGCGGACGGCATCAAGTCCGGGATCCGCCGCCAGATGCACCCGGACCACGCGGAGCCCGTCTACTCCGGCATCACCATGTGGCGCGGCACCACCCTGATGGAGCCCTTCGGCAGCGGCGGCACCATCCTGCACATCGGCGCGCCGCAGTCCTCCAGCATGATCGTCTACCCGATCGCCGACGACTGGGAGGGCACCGGCAAGGTCCTGGTCAACTGGGTGGTCGAGGCGACCCGCAGCGAGTCCGTGGAGGACTGGAACCAGCTCGGCGGCGTCGAGGAGATCCTGCCGTACTACGAGCAGTGCGACGTCGTGCACCTGGACGTCCGGGAGTTGCTCCGCAACGCCCGGGAGGTCTACCTCTTCCCGCTCATCCGCCACGAGCCGCTCGACACCTGGACCGACGGCCGGGTCCTGCTGATCGGCGACGCCGCGCACGCCATGTACCCGCGCGGCGGCAACGGCGCCTGCCAGGCCGTCGTCGACGGCGGGGCCCTGGCCGAGAAGCTCGCGACGATCCCCGACGTGCCCGCCGCCCTGAAGGCCTTCGAGGACCAGCGCCTGCGGGCCGTCAACGGCATCGTCATGGCCCACCGCGGCGAGGGCTACGAGGTGATCCGCCGGATGGTCGAGGACCGCACCGGCGGCGAGCGCTTCACCGACATCGAGGAGGTGCTGCCGCTCGCCGAGGCCGACGCCATCTTCAGCAAGTACCACGCCCTGGTCGGCCAGCCCCGCCCCGGCCACGAGGCCGGCGACACCACCGGCTTCCGCACCGAACACGCCAACCGCTGACACCACAGTCCGGCGGCCGGCCCGCCGCCGTCATCGACGGGCCGGCCGCCCACGTCCCACCGGATCGGAGAACACCCATGAGCACCGTCGTGTACGCCGACGACACGACCCGGGCGGAGATCCTCGCCGTGGAGGAGCGGCGCTGCGCCGCCCTCCTCGCCGCCGACCTCACCGTCCTCGACGAGCTGTTCGACGCCACCATCGTCCACACCCACGCACCGGGCGTGACCCACGACAAGGCCCAGCTGCTGGAGCACGTGGCGACCCGCAGGGCCTACCTCGGGATCACCCGGGGCCCTCTGACCGTCCGCCTGGCCGGTGACCTGGCGATCGTCACCGGGCGGATCCGCAACCGGCTCGACAGCCCCGACGGCACCGAGCGGATCGTCCAGGGCCAGGTGATCCAGGTGCTGCACCGCCGCGAGGACGGGGCCTGGCGCTACGTCAGCTTCCAGATGACCCCGGACGGCGAGCACGTGTGGCCCGCCACCGACGCCGAGCACGCCTCCCTCGCGGAGACCACGATCGAGCAGAAGGGCTGACCGGCATGAAGCTCGCCCGGTTCCACCTCGCCGGCGGCCCCGTCCGCCTCGGCCGCGTCGACGGCGAACGGGTCACCGACCTCTCCGCCGAATTCGGTACCTCGCTGCGCGCCCTGCTGCCCGGGCTGCCCGCCCTCCGGCAGCGCGTCGAAGGGGCGCAGGGTCCGGAGCACCACCTGTCCGAGGTGGTGCTCGACGCTCCCGTCGACGACCCCCAGAAGTTCCTGGGCATCGGCATGAACTACCGCGAGCACGCCGAGGAGGCGCGCCGGGCGGGCATCCCGATCCCCACCAGCCAACTGTGGTTCAACAAGCAGGTGTCCTGCATCGTCGGGCCGACCGCCGACGTCGTGAAGCCGGACATCTCCGACCAGCTCGACTACGAGGTCGAACTCGGCGTCGTCATCGGCACGCGCTGCAAGAACGTCACCGCCGAGGACGCCCCGTCGGTGATCGCCGGCTACCTGGTGGTCAACGACGTCTCGGTCCGCGACTGGCTGCAGAAGCGCTCGCCGACCTTCACCCTCGGCAAGTCCTTCGACACCCACGGCCCGATCGGCCCCTGGCTCACCACCGCCGACGAGGTGCCCGACCCGCTCGCGCTGCGGATGACCCTGAGCGTGAACGGGGAGGTGCGGCAGGACTGGCCGACCAACGACATGATCTACGACATCCACCAGCAGATCGCCTACCTGTCGCAGGTGTTCACGCTGATGCCCGGCGACATCCTCGCCACCGGAACGCCCTCCGGCATCGGCGCACCGACCGGGAACTTCCTGCGCGTCGGCGACACGGTGCGCGCCGGGATCGAGGGCCTCGGTGCCCTGGAGAACCGTATCGTCGCGGAGGGCTGAGCGGTGTCCGAGCGGATCAGCATCGACCTGCCGGGGCTCCGGCACGCGAACCCGATCCCGGCCGCCGCCCGGATCGGGCCCTTCCTCGCCTCGGGCGCCCTCACCGGCCGCGACCCGCTGACCCACGCCATGCCGGCGACGCTGGATCAGCAGTGCGCCAACGTGTTCGCCCACGTGCGCGCGCTGCTGGCCGCCGCGGGCGGCAGCCCGGACCACATCCTCAGGATGACCTTCCGGCTCGCCGACCCGCGCGACCGGAAGGCGCTCAACCGCGAGTGGCTGGCCATGTTCCCCGACCCCGCGCACCGACCCGCCCGCCAGGCCGTCGCCGCGCAACTCGACGGCGCCGCCCGGATCCACTGCGACCTGCTCGCCGTCCTGCCCGACCCGTCCGCCTGACCCCCTGACCACCCGTCCCCTGACCGCCTGACCGCCTGACCGCGGCCCGATCCTGGAGGACCCGTGCCCCAGCCCCCTTCCATGAACTTCGAGGCGCCCCGCGCCATCAAGCGGATGCTGTTCTCGGCGTGGGCCCTGCTGGACTCCCTCACCCCGGACCTCCGCGCCGCCATGCACATCCCCGCGATGAGCGATCCCCGCCGCCTCGACTGGGACTTCATCCCCAAGCCCGACCGCACGGGCGTCCCGCTCGGCAAGCTCGACGCCCACCAGCGGACCCTCGCCCACACCCTGCTCAAGTCCGGCCTCAGCATGCGGGGCTACAGCCAGGTGCTGGCGGTCATGGCGAGCGAGCACATCCTGCGCGAACTCGACGTCATCGAGCGCGGGTTCGGCGTGTTCGCGGGCGACTTCCGCAACCCCGACGCCTACTGGATCACCGTCTTCGGACGCCCCGGCTTCGAGGACACCTGGGGCTGGCGCGTCATCGGCCACCACCTCTCCATGAACTTCACCGTCGTGGCGCAGCGGTACCTGACCATCACCCCGATGGCGATGGGCGCGATGCCGGTCCCCGCCGGCGTGCTCGACCCGCTCGGCGAACACGGTCGCAGGGCCTTCGAGATCCTGCACGGCCTCTCACCCGACCAGCGCGGCGAGGCGATCGTCCACAGCAGGGCCCCCGCCGACTACGTCACCCGGCAGGTGCCCCGGGTCGGCGCCGAGGAGTGGTCCGACCCCGTCGACCTGGGCATCGTCGGCTACACCATCACCGACGAGGACCGCCGCAGGCTCCGCTTCGTCAAGGACGCGCCCTCCGGCATCAGCGGCGCCGACCTCACCGGCAGCGAACTGGCCGCCGTCCGCGAACTGCTGCTGCACTACGTGGAGACCGGCCCGGAGGAGATCACCGCCCGGTACCGGCAGGACGTGCTCCGCGAGGACCCGTCCACCCTGCGCTTCGCCTGGGCCGGCGGCACCACGCCCGACACCGCCCACTACTACCGCGTCTCCACCGCCAACCTGCTGGTCGAGGCGGACAACGCGGTCGCCGCGGGCCAGCACGTCCACACCGTCTGGCGCGACCTGGACAACGACCTCGGCCACGACCTCCTGCTCGACCACTACGCCCGCCACGGCCCGGACGGCGAACACCTGAACCGCAGGCTGACCTCCAACCGGCCCACCCCCGACAGCCCGCTGCGGACGGATGCCTGGTACCCGCCGCAGGTGTACGTGCCCCACCGCCCCTGATGATCCAATGAGGAGCCACCCCATGGCAGAACGCCCGAACCGCCGGCCCCGGAGGCCGCACACCGCACACGTCGTCCGCACCGAGCGGCTCACACCCCACATGCAGCGGGTGGTACTCGGCGGGGACGGTCTCGCCGCGTTCTCCGCAGGCGCCTTCACCGACCACTACGTGAAGGTCCTGTTCGGCGTAGACGGCGTGACCTACCCCGAGCCCTTCGACCTGGAGCGGATCCGCGCGGAGTTCCCCCGCGAGCAGTGGCCCGTGACGCGGACGTACACGGTACGCGCCTGGGATCCCGAACTGTGCGAGCTCACCCTCGACTTCGTCCTCCACGGCGAGCAGGGCGTCGCCGGACCGTGGGCGGTGCGGGCCCGGCCGGGCGAGACCGTCCGCTTCATGGGCCCCGGCGGCGGCTACGCGCCCGACACCACCGCCGACTGGCACCTGCTGGCCGGCGACGAGAGCGCCCTGCCCGCCATCGCCGCCGCGCTGGAGGCCCTGCCCGCCGACGCCGTCGTCCACGCCTTCGTCGAGGTCCCGGGCCCTGCGGAGGAGCAGGGATTCGACGCGGCCGCGAAGGTCGTCTGGCTGCACCGCGGCGACCGCCCCGTCGGCGGACCGCTCACCGAGGCCGTCCGCGCACTGGAGTTCCCCGCCGGCCGGGTCCACGCCTTCGTCCACGGCGAGGCCGGCTTCGTGAAGGACCTGCGCGCCCTCCTGCGCGTGGACCGGGGGATCCCCGGCGAGGACCTCTCCGTCTCCGGCTACTGGCGGCTCGGCCACGACGAGGACGGCTGGCAGGCCTCCAAGCGCGCCTGGAACGCCCAGGTCGAGGCGGAACAGGAGGCCCCCGCCGCCTGAGGCCGGTGTGCACGGGGCGACTCCCCCGTTCGGAGGAGGCCGTCGAAGGGTCCGGCCGGCCGACAGGCCGTAGGCTCGGTCGGGTGGGACAACCCGAGCAGCGCTCCGAAGGTGCGGGACCATTCACCACCCGGCTGACCTGGCGCCCTCCGGCGGGCGGCACGGCGCTCTGGGAGTCGCGGCCCGCCCGCCGCCGCGGGGTCATGGCGGTCCGCGCACCCGGGGAGTCGAGTGACCACGCCGCCCGCGCGGACGCCGTCGCGCTGCGCCGGCTGGGCCGTCTCAACGCTCTCGCGTCGGTCGCCTTCATCATCGGCGGCGCCCTGTTCGCCGTCGGCGCCGCCGTGGCCCAGGCCGGCTCCGGCGACGCCACGACGTGCGCCTCGATCTACTTCGCGGGCGGCCTGTTCTTCAACACCGGCGGCTACGCGTCGCTTCTCCAGGCCGTCAACGCCCCGCGGCACGTGGCCGGCGGCGACGCCGTGCTCGTCACCCGCCGGTGGCGGTGGTGGAGCTACGAACCGATGCAGGTGGGCTGGCTGAGCGCGTTCGTCCTGTTCGTCGGCACCCTCGTCTTCGCCGTCGACCTGCTGGACTCCTTCCTGCAGGGCCTGAGCGTCCAGCAGGTCAACCGGCTGATCTGGGCGCCCGACATGGTGGGCTGCGTGCTGTTCCTGGTCTCCGGGCACCTTGCGTTCGTCGAGCTCGGACACCGCTGGCTGTGGGTGCGCCCGCACGGCCTGGGCTGGTGGATCGTGGCGGTCAACCAACTCGGCTCCGCCCTCTTCATGGCCTCGGCGGTCGCCGCCTTCACCCGCCCCTCCACCGGGACCGCGGTCGACGCCGGCCTGGCCAACTGGGGCACCCTCGCCGGCGCCGTCTGCTTCTCGGCCGGCGGCGTCCTCCAGCTCTTCGAACGTCCGTAGGCCCGCGCGGACCGTACGGTCCGCGCGGCCGACCAGGAGCGGTGGGCCCCCCAAACGCGCGGGTGGGGCGCGTGCACCAAGCGGGGGTAT
>NZ_JBHUWW010000071.1:26427-44718 GCF_042669755.1 Kitasatospora sp. NPDC057223
GGGGGCCCCGGCGCCGGGGGGTTTTTGTTTGCGGGCGGGGGGCTCCAACCTATTATTCCCCGGCCGCCGGCCCGGCGGGGACCGTACGGTCCGCGCGGCCGACGTCGTGCGAGGGCCCCCCAACTGCCGCTGGAGCGGCCTGTCCTCCAGGCGGGCTTGTCGGGCGGGTGCGGTGGGAAGGACGGGTACGGGGGCCTGTGCGGCGATGGCAGGCGATGAGGAGCAACGGGGGGACGTATGACGAAGCGTGATGTCCGGCGGGGCGCGCTACGGCGCGGGGTGCTGACGCTGGCTGTCTGGTGGCTGTGGATGCCCCTGGTCGCCCTGCTGGTCCGGGTGGTCAAGCACGTCGGTTTCGGCGGGTTCGGGCAGCAGGACCAGAGCTACCTGCTGCTGATCCGGCAGGAGTTGTTCCCGCACGGCGGCCCGCTGGACGCAGCGCCCCTGTTCTGGGTCTGGGTCGCGGTGGGGCTGCTGGGCACGGTGTGGGTGGTGGCGTACCTCGCCGAGGACTCCGGGGCGGGGTTGCGCGGGTGGCGGGTGAGACTGGCGCTGGCGGCGGTACTGCTGGCAGCCGCCGGTTCGCTGGTGCGGACGGGCACCGGGATATGGGACGACGACAAGGACGCGGGCCGGTTCTACGCGGCGGCGACGGTGCTGGACATCCCGGCCGGCGGCGCGGCCACACCGCGTTCGGTGCTGCCGGTGACCGAGCACACCCGCAAGGGCGACGGCGACCGCTGCGACCTGGTCGGCGCCGCGGACGTGCCGGCCTGCGTGAAGACCGCACCGATGCCGGACTTCGACTTCGAGGCACGCACCGCCTCCTACGCCGCGGCGACCGCGGCGCTCACCAGCAGCGCCGGCCTCACCTCCGGGGTGCACCTGATGGGGCACAGCCTGCACTACCTGCCGGACGCCTCGCAGGGCGGCGGGGTGTGGACGGCCGTCCTGGACGGCTCCGGCGGGCAGCCGACGGAAGGCATCGCGGTCTGGGACGGCCGTTCGAACACCGTCGCGACCTGCGCGTTCCGCGGCGACCACGCCTTCGGCCGGGCCTTCGCCGGAACGGGTGCCAACAGCCTGCGCAACCTGCTCGCCGAGCGGTTCCCCGGCCTGGTCTACAGCGACCAGGACATCTGGGGCTACTGCGACGGTCCCGACCCGCGCACCGCGCAGCCGGTGGTGGTCATCTCGGTGGCCCGCCAGACCGGTTGGCGGCAGCGCACGGTGCTGGAGCCCGCCGGGGTACTGGTGCTGCGCGGCACGGCGGACGGCCGGCCGGGCCTGGTGTACCGGGAGAAGGTGGCGCCGGGCGAACTGCCGGGGGCGGTGTACCCGGCCTCGGTGGTCCGAGCCCAGATCCACGAGGTGCAGTGGCTGGGCGGGCGCGGCGCGAAGGACGACCGCGGCTTCGGCTACGCGCACACCTCGGCGGCGACGAACGCGGGCAATCCGGGCGAGTTCCTGCTGCGCTCCAAGGCGGACGGCCACCTGTACTACGTGACGCCGCTGGTCCCGCGGGAGAGCTCCTCGCAGCTGGTGGTGGCGTTCGCGGTGGTGCAGGCGGACTCGGCCGGCGGAGGCCTCAACGACCTTCACGTGTACGTGCGCGGCGACGACAGCCCGTCGGTGAACCTGAACGTGCTCGCCAGCCGGATGGTGTCGTACATGGCACAGCAGACCTCGATCAGCATCAGCGCCGGTCAGGGCGGTGCGCTGCAGGAGATCGTCCCGTTCGGCCGGGACATGTGGCGCGGCTTCGTGGACTTCAACGGGCAGACCCAGGACTACATCGACCTGTCGGGTGACGCCACCGTGCAGCCGAACCTGGTGTCGTTGAGCGGCAGCATCACCGCCCCCGGCGGACAGGCGAGCCCCGCGCCGTCCCCGGCCCCCGGGACGCCCGCGCCCGCTCCTCCCACGGCGCCGGCCGGCGGCTGCACCGGCGATCCGGGCCGGCTGACGACGGCGCAGCTCGCCGACTGCGTGGCGGACCTGTCCAAGACGCTGCAGGAGCGGGTCCAGGAGTCGGCGACCGCCCGGCCCTGACGGTCGCCCCGGTCGGTGCGCGCGGGCTCGTCCCGGTGAACGGGACTGTGCAGGACCGCTCCGCCGGACGGACACGGGCACCGGCCTTCAGGGGTCCGGGCAGACGGGATCCCCGACAGCATCGCTGCCGGTCCGTCAGAATGGTGAGGCGCCGGGCGGCGCGCGGAGCAGACCGGAGGTACCGCTGCATGACCCGGTACAGTGTCGACCTCGACCGGCGCGAGCTGATCGCCACCTGGGGATCCGGTCAGGGCGACCTGGCCACGCTCCTCGCGGCCGTTCCGGCCGGCACGGATATCGGCCTCCTGTGCCGCCTGGCCAGTGCCCTGACGCAGCTGTCGGCAGCGGCCTGGCGGACGTACACCCACCCGGCCGGCTCGACCGGCTCGCTGGAGCCCGACAGTGAGAGCCGGCGGCGGGAGCGGGAACGCAGGGCATTCACCGAGGTCCCCCAGGCGGTGGCGGCCCCGAACCTGCCCCGGGGCGGGTCGATCACGGTCTCGTACAGCCCGCTGGTGGAGAACGCGAACCGGGTCGGCCGCGCTCTGCTCGCCCTCGGGATCCCCGAGTTGACCGCGGCGGTCCGTGCCGAGACGGGGGTCGAGCTGGCCGCCGTGGAAGGCGCCGAACTGGGCGACCTCACCGGACGGGCCCAGCAGGCCGTGCTGCTCAGCCGCGAGGACGCCTCCCCGGTACAGGTGGCCGCCGCCGACCGGCTGCTGGAGGAGAACCCGTTCGGCCCGGCCGCGCTCTTCTCCGACGTCGACCCCACCGCCGCGGCGGTGGCCGCCGCGCACTGGCTGTACGCCGCCGCCGAAACCGCCTCGGACGTGTCCGGGTACGCACCCACCGACGTGGTCCGTGAGGCGGACAACATCGAGGCGCTGCCCTACGCGACACCCACGCTGGTCCTGGAACTCCTCGACGCCGGTGCCTCCCCCTACGACGTCGCCACCGGGCTGGTACGCCACGCCCTGCGGATCGCCGACGGTGTACTGCCCGACCCGCAGGCCTTCCGCGAGCAGCTCGAAGAGGCCGAGGAGATCCTCGCCGAGTACGCGGACGGGGCCGAGCCCGACGCCGAACTCCGCCTGACACCCCTCGATCCCGACCGGCCCGCCCGCGACCTCCTCGAAGACCTCCTCACCGGCATCCACGGGTGCTGGCTCCTCCACAGCGAGTACCACGAACCCGACGACGAGAACGCCGGCGACGACGCGGCGGAACCGGACGAGGAGCGGGCGGCACAGCACCGGTACGCGGCCGGCCGTGAACGCTTCGCCCAGCTCGTCCGCGAGACCGCCGGCCGCCACCGCGAGCGCCTCATCTGACCCGGGACGCGAGATGTCGGGCCCGACCGGTGCCGCCGTCCCTCGCGGCGCCCGGTTCAGCCGTGGACCGGGCAGCCCACCGGCCGGAACGGCCTCGGCGACGCGCGCACCGGCTCCAGGTCCGCCGCCCAGCCGTCGCCCCGGCGGCGCAGCACGATCAGCCGGTTGGTACCGGCGTCCCGGTCCCGGCGGTAGGCGGCGAGGGCCTTGGAGTCCGGGCCGGCCAGCTCCGCCGTCACCTCCTCGACCAGGCAGACCGGGCAGTCGCCCGTCAGCATCACGGCGTCCCGTCGGGCCGTGTCCCGCCAGACGCCGTCCATCATCACGGCGCCGCCCGGTGCGACGGCCAGCGTCAGTTGCTGCCGGCCGTCGTCACTGCGGCAGTCCGCCAGGAGCTCTGCCTTCACCGGGCCCGACTCCGTCCGCGGCATCCGCGCGAAGAGGCGTGCGGCGATGACGACGTCCACCGCCGTCACGGTCAGGAGCACGACGGCGGGCCAGAGCAGCCACCCCGGCCCCGGACCGAACCCACGCCACAGGCCGAGCCCGCCGAACACCACGGCCAGCAGCAACGGCCCCGGCGTCGGTCCCCGCCGCACCAGCGCACGCAGCAGCACCGCGATCAGCCCGACAGTCACCACGATGTCCAGGACGCCCATAGCTCCCCCGTACCTCCGGCACCCCAACGGGCCACCCCCGCAAGCATCCTGTCAGCCGGACCACTCGCCGGACAAGGGTCGGTCGGGGGCGGGGGCGGCGGGCAGCAGCCGGGTTCCGGGGTCGGTTTCAGCCGGCGAGACCGAAGTCGCCGCCCACCGGTCCGGCGATCTTGTCGACGCCGGTCAACGCCGTCAACGCGTGGTGCCGTTGCCGAGCCGGAGAGCCCGGCCCGGGTGCGGCGGCGGCGCCGGCGCTCAGTGGGCGCCGGGCCTGGCGGCGACGCGTTCCAGTACGGCGTCGAGCTCGGCGCGGGACCACCAGGAACCGTCCCGCATCACCCCTGCGATGCGGCGCAGGGCGACGTGGTCCTCCAGCGGATCCTCGTCCAGAAGCACCAGGTCGGCGGGCATGCCGGGGACGACCCGGCCGGAGGCCCCTTCCTGGCCCAGGAACCGGGCCGGTTCGGTCGTTGTCATCCGCAGGATGGTCAGCGGGTCGATACCCGCCTCGGCGAGGTGGTCGAACTCGTCGTGCAGGGAGAAGCCGGGGATGATTCCGGCGGCTCCGCAGGCGTCGGTACCCGCCACCATCGGGACCCCGGCATCCGCGAAGGCCTTGGTCATCCGCAGCTGCGCGGCCCAGTGGCCCTGCAGGGCGTTGCGGGTGACGCCGGGAAGCCTGGCGAACTTCTTCGCCGACCTGTCCCAGGCGCGCAGTTCGCCGGGGGCCATGTAGCGGCGCCTCGGGTCCTCGGTGTGTTCGGCCGAGTCGCCGAACTGCTGGGTGTGCACCCGGATCAGGGTCGGGCACTGCCAGGTGGTGTGTTCGACGAACAGGGCGGCCAGTTCCTCGGCCTTCTGCTGGTCGTAGGAACCGTCGGCGAGTTCGTAGGCATGGGCCTCCGGTTCGGAGGTCAGGGTCGCCGGGTTCACGGCCATCCTCCGGACCAGCTTCAGTACCAGCTTGTCGGCGCCGGGCATCCTGACCCTGGGGATCGGCGGGAGCTTGCGGGTCGCGTTCCTGGCGCGCACCTCGCCCTCCCGGGAGGAGGCGGCGGCGAACACCGTGACGCCGGGCCCCAGGTGCTCGATCGACCACACTCCGCCGCGCGCGGCCTCGCGGGGGTCGAGGTCGGCGGGGAGGTGGCCGCCCAGGCGGATGCCGAGCCGGTTCGCCTCCCGGAGGGCCGCCAGAAACGTCTCCCGGGTCGTCAGGCCCGCCTTGACGAAATCGGCACCGTCCCGGTGCTGTTCCCTGACGGCCCGGACCGCGCCGTCGGCCGTGCCGGCGTTCAACGGGGTCAGCAGGTCACCGGCGGTGGCCCTGAGCGCCGGGGCCCCGGCCGGCCGGGGCAGGGTGCCCTCGCGGCGGGACTTCAGCAGCGCCCTGCTGCCCGACATCTGGCGGAAGCCGACGACGCCGTTGGCCAGCATCAGGGCGTAGGTGCCGTCCACGTCCTCCGGGGTGTTCAGGGCGTGCATGTGCATGTCCATGAACCCCGGGACGACGAACCGGCCGCGCCCCTCCACCACGTGCGGCTCCGGGACGGGGGCGCCGGTCGCCGTCACGGACACGATCCGGTTCCCTTCGACCACCACGTCCTGGCCGGGCGTGCGGGTCCCGTCCAGCGGGTCGACCACGGTGACGTCCCTCACCCGCACGCGGCCCGTGACCGACGACGGTTCGACGTACCTGCTCATATCTCTCCTGGGGGCAGCGGCGCCGTCCGGCGCTCTGCCCGGACTGCCGCGATCGGCTTCGTGTTCGTGCGACGTGCCCTGTCCGGGCCTGACTCGGTGGACCATCGAGCGGGTCTGCGCACGCGCTCCGCCTCGACGTGGCCCTCCGGCCGTCACCCGGCGAACAGCCGGCCCGCGTTGCGGGTGGTGAGGTCCCGCCAGCTGCCGGTGGCGGACGGCGGTGCGGCCGAGTCGACGGATGCGACGTGGGCGAGCACCGCTCCCGCGGGTGTCCAGCAGTAGTCACTGCCGTACAGCAGGCGGTCGGTGCCGAACGCGGCGTCGAGGGCCGGGATCTGGCGCGGGAAGGGCGTGCCGGCCATGTCGTACCAGAGACGGCCGAGCTGCTCGACGGCGCTGGGCGCGTCCTGGGGGCCGCTGTCCAGCATGGTGCGGAACAGGTCCATCCGGTCGGCGAGCAGCGGCAGCACCCCGCCGCCGTGGGTCAGCACCCAGCGGATCCGGGGATGACGGGCGAGGACGCCGCGCAGCAGCAGGTCGCTCGCGGTGCGGGCGGTGTCGAAGAGGAACTCCAGCATCGGCCGGGGCCTGCCCGGGGAGAGTTCGTCGGCGTGGGGCGGTGAGGTGGGGTGGACGAAGACGAGGGCTCCGCGGCGGTCGAGGTCCTCCCACAGCGGTTCGAGCCGGGGGTCGCCGAGGTAGCTGCCGTGGTGGTTGGTCTCCACCGTGACGCCGTCCGCGCCGAGGACGTCGAGGGCGTGGGCGGCCTCGGCGAGCGAGCCCTCGATGTCGGGCAGCGGCAGGGAGGCGAAGTGACCGAACTGCTGCGGACGCTCACTCCGGACCCGGGCGCCGAACTCGTTGACCTCACGCGCGAGGGCCCGTGCGGCGGCGTCGTCGCCGAAGTGCACGCCCGGGGAGGAGATCGACAGGTAGGACTTCTGGATCCCCGAGCGTTCCATCAGGTCGAGATGCTGTTCGACGCTCCAGCCCGGCCAGCCGGGCATCCCGTCGGGGTGCTCGATGCCGGCGGACCGAGCCGCGGCGACGTAGCCGTCGGTGACGAAATGGGCGTGCACGTCGATGAGGCCGACGGGGGTCATACGGGCTCCTCCGGTTGTTTGGTGCGTACCTCAACCAGCCTAGGAACGGAGCCGTAGGCTGGCATGTGTGATGCCGATGAATGAACCTGGGATTTCTGACGGCGCCGGCCGGCCGAGGCGCGGAGGCAGGCCCGCCGAGGGGCAGCCGGTCATCGATCGGGCGTTCGCCCTGCTCAGGACGTTCGACCATGAGCACCGCGCCCAGACCCTCGCCGAACTCGGACAGCGCAGCGGCATCCCCCGCAGCAGCGCGCTGCGGATCGCCCGGTCGCTGGCCGACGTGGGTGCGCTGGAGCGTCTCGACGACGGCCGGTACGTGGTGGGGCTGCGACTGCTGGAGACCGCGTCCCTGGCACCGCGCGGCCACGGACTACGCTCCGTGGCCATGCCCTCCATGGAGGACCTCTTCCACGTCACCCGTCAGCACGTCCTGCTCGCCGTCCGGGAGCAGCAGGAGGCGGTGCTGGTCGAACGGCTTTCGGCGCTCGACGCCAGTCCTGTGCACTACCGCGTCGGAGGGCGTCTTCCGCTGACGTCCACCGGCGTCGGACTGGTGCTGCTCGCCTTCGCACCGGCGGCCGTCCAGAACCAGGCCATCGCCTCCTACCGGCCCGGGCAGGGCCATGACGCCATCTCCACCCCGGCCGACCTGCGCCGCGCGCTCGCCGAAGTACGGCGTGGTGACCACGCTTTCGGCCGGCAGACCAGCCCCTGGCCGTTGAGCACCGTGTCCGCCCCGGTGCGGGACGGCAGCGGGGTGGTGGCGGCGTTGTCGGTCGTGGCACCCAGCACGGGCTTCGCGGACGCGGGGTACGGACCGGCCGTACGGGCGACGGCCCGCGCGATCTCCCGCCGGCTGGCGGAGGACGGCCGGCGGGCGGTGTCCACGGGCGATGCCCCGGTCGGTGGCTGAGGGCGGCGTGTGCCCCGGAGTACCCGGCCGCGATCAGGCGTCCCACCAGCTGAAGGTGTGCGTCGGCGCGTGGCGCAGGCCCGCGCTGTCCAGCTGGACCAGGCGCCCGCGGTAGAAGACCAGGGGCTTCCGGTCGCCGGCCGCGGCCGAAAGCCGCCGGACGCGGCCCAGGATCGCGATGTGGTCGCCGGCCGGGAAGCTGTTCTCCACGTCGCACTCGATCCAGGCCAGCGAACCGTGGATGCGCGGGGCCCCGTTCGCGGCCGGCTCCCAGCTGCAGGACGCGAAGCGGTCCCCGGTGCGGCTCGCGAAAGCTCCGCACTGGCGCTGCTGGTCGTCGGCCAGCACGTTCACGCAGAACCGGCCGGCCGCGACGACGGATGCCGCGCTCGCGGAGCGCAGATCGCAGTAGAACACCACCAGCGGCGGTTCGAGGGAGACCGAGGTGAAACTGCCCACGGTGACGCCCACCGGACCGTCCGGGGTCTGCGCCGTGACGACGCTGACAGCGGTGGGCACCCGGCCGAGGACCTTGCGGTAGTCGGCCGCGGTGACCGCGTGCGTTCGGGTGGGCGACTCGGCGGCGGGTGCGGCCATGGTGACCTCCTGGTGCGGTGATGCCGGAGCACGTTTCGACCGAGTGAACCCGTCATCACGTTCACATGAACATGGGCCTGCGGCGCAACGCGGGCAGCTGCCGTCGTGCCCGCAGCCCAAATCCCGCGCGTTCTGGCCCCCCGGCCCAGCTCCCGTCGCACAGTCTGCGCTCCCGGCACCACGACAGGGCGGTGAATCGGGCGTGGAATCCCTCCACCGGCACCCACCCACGAGCCGCGTCACCGCTGACGCGCCGACAGCCTGGAGCACCCCATGACGCCCATCACGCAGACGACGGCAGCGACGGCCGACACCGCTGCACTCACCCCGGCCGAACGCGCCGCGGCTCTCGTCCCGCTGCTGCGCGCCAACGCGGCGCGCACCGAGGAGGACCGCAGGGTCGCGGAGGAGAACATCACCGCCCTTGCCGAAGCGGGGCTGTTCCGGCTGACGGTGCCGCAGCGCTTCGGCGGCCAGGAGGCGAACCTGCGCACGTTCCTGGAAGTCAGCACCGAGCTGGCACGCGGCTGCGGCTCGACGGCCTGGGTCGCGACGCTCCTCAACGTCTGTCACTGGATGGTCGGGCTGTTCCCGGAGCAGGCGCAGCAGGACGTGTGGGGCGCGGACCCCAACGCCCGGGTCTGCGGCGTGCTGGCACCGACCGCGACCAGCAGGGCCGTCGAGGGCGGCCAGGTCGTCACGGGCCGGTGGGGTTTCGCCTCCGGATCCCTGCACGCACAGTGGGCCGGCCTGGGCGTGCCGGTCGTGGACGCCGCGGGCGAGCAGATCGACCAGGGCGTGGCCCTGATCCCGCTGTCCGAGCTGACGCTGGAGGACACCTGGTACGTGGCCGGGATGCGCGGCACGGGCAGCAACACCCTGGTGGCGGACGAGGTCTTCGTCCCCTCGCACCGGATCATGTCGATGACCCAGGCCGTCCAGGGCGTCAACCCGACCGAGCACAAGGACGAGGCGCTGTACCGCTCGGCGTTCGTACCGGTGCTCGCGCTGGTCCTGGCTGGCCCGCAGCTGGGCCTGGCCAGGGCCGGGCTGGAGCTGGTCACCGCGTCGCTGGCCAAGGGCAAGGGCATCTCGTACACCTTCTACGAGAAGGCCGTCGAGGCACCGTCCACGCAGATCCAGATCGCCGAGGCGGCGCAGCTGATCGACACCGCCCACCTGCACCTGATGCGCGCCGCCGACGACATCGACAGCTGGGCCGGCCGTGCGGAGTACATGCCGCTGGTCAACCGTGCCCGCGCGCGGATGGACACCGGCTACGTGGCGCGGCGCTGCCGTGAGGCGCTGGACATCCTGCTGAGCGTGCAGGGGGCGGGCAGCTTCGCGGAGGTGAGCCCGCTGCAGCGGATCTGGCGCGACCAGGAGACCGGCAGCCGCCATGCGGTGATCAACACCGCGATCTCGACGGAACTGTACGGGCGGGCGCTGCTCGGGATCGAGGAGCAGGTCACTCCGCTGATCTGAGTGGTCGGTGGTGGGTGCGGACGGGCGGCGCCGGTGGCACCGTCCCGGCCGTCCGCAGCACGGCGGGGCCGAGTACGTGGGCCACGGCCAGGGCGGCGTGCACTTCGAAGCGGCGCTCGGAGAGGTCGTGGCCCAGCAGGTGCTGGGCGCGTTTGACGCGGTAGGTGACGGTGTTGCGGGCCACGTGCATGTGGGCCGCGGCCGTCAGCAGGCTCCGTTCGCCGAGCAGGTAGTGGCGCAGGGTCTCCCGCAGCTGTTCGCTCTGCGGGCTGTCGTCGGCGAGCGCCCCGAGTTCCTGGTGCACGAAGTTCCGTGCCGCGGGCAGGTCGTTGCTCATCAGGGCCACGACGGCGATGTCGCGGTAGTGCACGACCGCGGGGCTCTCGCGAGGGTTCAGCCGGGCGATGCGGGCGGCGTGCAGCGACTCCTGGTGGGACTGCCGGAACCCGGCGGGGCCCGGGTGCGGGGAGCCGCACGCGAGGTGGATGCCGGGCCGGCTGGGAGCCGGCCCCGCGGTGTCGGTGCCCTTGCCGGTCCGCGATCCCCAGGCCCACAGCGTGGTGCGGCCGGTGGGCACCATCAGGGTGGTGGAGCGCCCGTGGTGCTGCAGGAAGTCGGCGGCCGCCTGCTCCAGGTCGGCACTGCCGGCCTGTCCGGCGGGGTCGCACCAGGCGGTGACCGCGAGGTGCTCGTTGGGCAGGGCGTAGCCGAGGACGCGGCTCGCGGCCTCGGTGTCGACGGGCTCGCCGGTGAGGATCGAGCGGACGGTCTCCTGCCGGGCGGCCGCGCTGCTGGTCACCCAGCGGTCGTGCTCGGCGAGGTACTCCTCGGTCATGCGGGAGGAGAAGTCGTCGATGTAGCGGAAGAGGGTGCCGGAGACATGCTGCATGTGTTCGGCGCGCTGCTCGGGCGGTGTCAGGTTCTTGCAGGCCTCCATCAGCGCCCGCGCCATCTCGGCGTGCCCCAGCCGGATGCCCCGCAGCACCTTGTCCAGCGGGATGCCGCGCCGGACGAAGTCGCGGTCGCCCTGCAGGGCCTCGTCCGGTACGGCGGGGCGGGCGACCGGGTCCGCGAGGAGGAGCAGGGCCCGGAGGACGGAGGACTCGGTTCCCATCCGCAGGGTCTCGAACGGTTCCGTCCCGCCGCCGAGCTCCGGCACCTCGGCGGTGATGGCCCGGGCCATCCGGTGACCGGTCGCGACCGCCCATTCCACCGGCCCCGGGCCGAGGCGTGCTGCCGTCTCGGCCAGCGAGCGCGGCGAGCTGGCCGGCGCGGGGCCGGTGGAACGGGTGTCCGGTGCCAGTCGGCACAGCCAGTCGGCGCCGGACGCCGGCTCGGTGCGGGCGGGGACTTCGGGGTGTCCGCCGGCGGGTCGCGCACCTGTCTCGTCCACTGCCGCCTCCTCTCGGTCGGGCCTCGGTACCAGCGTGCCGCGTCGGGCCGCCGGTCGCGGGGTGTGCCTCAGTGGGCGCGGTCGCCCTCGCTCCGGATCACGGCGCGCAGCGAGGCGGTGGTGCGGTCGATGTGCTGGACGAGGAGGTCCGCGGCGGCGGTGGCGTCCCGGGCGAGGACGGCGTCGAGCAGTTTCCGGTGTTCGCAGGCGACATCGCGGTCGTAGTCGTGCCCGATGGGGCGCGACCACCGGCGGTAGAGCGTCGCGGCGTCGCGCAGGGACATCGCGACG
Source organism: Kitasatospora sp. NPDC057223 (assembly GCF_042669755.1). Classification (NCBI taxonomy): domain Bacteria; kingdom Bacillati; phylum Actinomycetota; class Actinomycetes; order Kitasatosporales; family Streptomycetaceae; genus Kitasatospora; species Kitasatospora sp. NPDC057223. The sequence goes on from NZ_JBHUWW010000071.1 coordinate 37,953, forward strand.
GCCAGCAGGCGGTCGTTGCGGCAGCCCGAGAGGAGCGTCTGATGGAAGACCTCGTGGACGGCGAACCACTCGCCGTTGAGACCGCCGCCCGGCAGGCTGATCGGAGTGCTGGCGAGGTGGTGGTGGGCCGCGACGGCGGCCGCCTCCCACTTGATGTCGCCGCGCTCGACGGCGCGGCGCAGGACCAGGGCCTCGATCTCGATGCGGGCCTCGGTGAGTTCGTCGAGGTGTCCGGCCGACAGGGCGACGACGCTGAAGCCCTGTTGGGGGGCGGCCGAGACCAGGCCCTGTTCGGCCAGCCGGGTCAGTGCCTCCCGGACGACGGACTGGCTGACCGCGAAGCGCTGGGCGAGTTCGACGAGGCGCAGCCGCTGCCCGGGTTGCAGCCCTCCCTGGAAGATCTCCTCGCGGATCTGCGTGTAGACCGCGCCTGCTCGTGTCGTCTTCTCTCCCGCCATGGTGGCCGAGCGTAGCAGGAAACGCGATCAGTGGAGATTATCGTTAATCTCTTGCTTTCTAGATATTCGGCGCCAACACTACGTGCAGAACCCCAGCACGAGACACCGGGAGAACCGATGCGCCTTGCGAACATCAACGGCCGGCTGGCCCTGCGCCACGCAGGCGGATACCTGGACGTGGAGACGGCCAGCGGCGGCCGCTACGGACCGGACCCGCAGGCGCCGTTCGCCGACTGGGACGCCTTCGCCCGGTGGGCGGACGAGCACCTGCGCAGCGGGCGGGCCGACCGGGCGGACGGCGCGGAGCCGGCCGAGGACACGCTGTGGGGGCCGCCGGTGCCCCGCCCGGCCCAGGTCTTCGCCGTCGGCCTCAACTACCGCGACCACGTTGCCGAGTCCGGCCTGCAGATCCCGGCCGAACCGGCCGTCTTCACCAAGTTCCCCACCTCCCTGACCGGCCACGGGCAGGCCGTCACCCTGCCGGAGGGGCTGGTGGACTGGGAGGCGGAACTGGTCCTCGTCATCGGCCGCCACTGCCACCGGGCCACCCGGGAGACGGCCTGGTCCCACATCGCCGGCGTCACCGTCGGCCAGGACCTGTCCGAACGGCGGCTGCAGCTGACCGGTCCGGCCCCGCAGTTCTCGCTCGCCAAGTCCTACCCGGGCTTCGGCCCCACCGGTCCCGAACTGGTCACCGCCGACGAACTCGACGACCCGGACGACCTGGAACTCGGCTGCATGCTGGAGAACGGCGAGGTCCTGCAGAAGAGCCGCACGTCGAACATGATCTTCGACGTGCGGGAGCTGATCGTCCGCCTCTCGGCCGTCTGCCCGCTGCTGCCCGGCGACCTGGTCTTCACCGGCACCCCGGCCGGCGTCGGCGGCGCCCGCACCCCCCAGAAGTTCCTCGCCCCCGGCGACACCCTCGTCACCTGGATCGAAGGCGTCGGAACGCTGCGCACCCCGACAGCAGCCCGCTGAACCGAGCGCCACCCGCGCCGGACCGTCCAGGAAGGAAGCCCCTAACCATGCCGCTGCACCGACTGACCCAGATCGTCATGGGTGTACCGAACGTCGAGCAAACCGCCGCCTACTACGAGGACTTCGGCCTCACCCCCGGCGCCCGCCCGCCGACGCCGGCCGCTGCCCCGCCCGCCGGGGTACGGGTGTTCTCCACCGTGGACGGCGGCGAGCAGTTGCGCATCGTCCACACCCCACGCCGGCGCCTGGTCGAGCTCGGTGTCGGCGCCGACGACCCCGACGACCTCGGCCGGGTCGCCGCCGCGCTGGAGCGGCTCGGTGTCCCGGTCCACCGCACCCCCGGCGCCGTGGCCGCCGTCGACCCCGGCACGCAGGTACTGGTCCGCGTCGAGATCGCGCCGCGCTACCGGCAGGCCCCGGCCCCGGCTCCCGCGTACAACGCCCCGGGCGTGGACGCGCGTCTGCACCTGCGCGCCCCCGGCATCCTGCGGGAGGAGCGGGTACGGCCCCGCAAGCTCGGACACGTCGTCCTCGGCTCCACGGACCAGGAGTTCTCCCAGCTCTTCTTCCAGCAGGGGATCGGGTTCAAGGTCAGCGACACCGTGCCGGGCCTGGCCGCGTTCATGCGCTGTTCCAGCGACCACCACAACGTCCTGGTCCAGCAGGCACCGGTGGCGTTCCTGCACCACACCTCCTGGCAGGTCGACGACGTCGACGAGGTCGGCCGCGGCGCCACCGCCATGCTGGAGGCCGACCCCGCCCGGCACACCTGGGGCCTGGGCCGGCACTTCATCGGCTCCAACTTCTTCTGGTACCTCAAGGACCCGGCCGGGACCTTCTCCGAGTACTACTCCGACCTGGACTGCATCGTCGACGACGCCCTCTGGAGGCCCGGCGTCTGGGAGGGCGCCAAGGCACTGTGGGCCTGGGGCGCCCCGCCGCCGCCGTCCTTCCTCGCCCCCGAGGACCTCGCCGAACTCATGACCGGCGCCCACACCACACCCGCGAAGTAGGAAGCCCACCATGGCAGTCCACTCCGGCGCCGGGGCGCACGAGGACGCCCCCGGCGCCCGCCCACCGGCCGGGCCCACCGGGCCGGCGGCCGCCCCGCCGCCCGTCTGGTCCCCCGACCCGGCCACCGCGCGGCACAGCAGGATCGCCCGGTTCACCGAGTTCGTCGCCCGGCGGACCGGCACCACCCACCCCGACTACGCGTCCCTGTGGCAGTGGTCGGTCCGCGACCTCGACGGGTTCTGGTCCGCGATCTGGGACTTCTTCCGGATCCGTTCCACCCACGCCCCCGACCGCGTGCTCGACGACACGCCGATGCCCGGCACCCGCTGGTTCCCCGGGGCCCACCTCAACTACGCCGAGCACGCGCTGCGCGGCGGCAGCCCGACCCGGAGCGCGGTGGTCTCCGTCTCCGAGGACGGCACCACCACCCGGACCAGCTGGGCGGAACTGCGCCGCCAGGTCGGCGCGCTGGCGGCCTGGCTCCGCCGGGAGGGTGTCACGCCCGGCGACCGGGTCGTCGGCTACCTGCCCAACACGCTGCACTCCGTCGTCGCGTTCCTGGCCACGGCGGCCGTCGGGGCCGTCTGGTCGGCCTGCGGCCAGGACTACGGCGCGCAGGGGGCAGCCGCACGGTTCACCCAGCTGGAACCCGTGATCCTGTTCGCCGCCGACGGCTACCGGTGGAACGGGAAGGAACACGACCGCCGCGACGAGAGTGCGGAACTGCACCGGGCGCTGCCCACCCTCCGCCGCACCGTCCGGATCCCCTGCCTCGGCCTGCCGCAACCCCCGCACGACCACGCCGCCCGCTGGGAGGAGGTCACCGCCGGATCCGAGGAGCCGGTCTTCGTGCCGCTTCCGTTCGACGCGCCCCTGTGGGTGCTCTTCTCCTCCGGCACCACCGGCGTCCCCAAGGGCATCGTCCACGGTCACGGCGGCATCCTGGTCGACCACCACAAACTGCTCGGCCTGCACCTCGACCTGGGCCCCGGCGACCCGTTCCTCTGGTACACCACACCCAACTGGATGATGTGGAACCTGCTCGTCTCCGGCCTGCTCGTCGACGCCACGATCGTCCTCTACGACGGGAGCCCCGGCCACCCCGGGCCGCACCGCCTGTGGGAACTGGCGGCCGAGCACCGCGTCACCGTCCTGGGCGTCAGCCCCGGCTACCTCCTCGCCTCCGCCAGGGCCGGCCTCGAACCCGGCCGCGACCAGGACCTCTCCCGACTGCGCACGCTCGGCTCCACCGGCGCACCGCTGCCGGCCGCCTGCTACCACTGGGTGCGGGACCATGTCGGCGCCGGCGTGCAGGTGGCCTCGACGACGGGCGGCACCGACATCGCCAGTGGCTTCGCCGGCGGCGTCCCCACGGTGCCCGTCTGGCCGGGAGAGATGTCCGCTCCGCTGCTCGGCGTGGCCCTGGAGGCCTGGGACGCCGACGGCAGCCCCGTCGTCGACGAGGTCGGTGAACTCGTCGTCACCCGCCCCCTGCCGTCCATGCCGCTCGCCTTCTGGAACGACCCGGACGGATCCCGTTACCTGGACGCCTACTTCGGCACGTACCCCGGCGTCTGGCGGCACGGCGACTGGATGACCCGCACCTCCCACGGCAGCGTCATCGTCTCCGGACGCTCCGACTCCACCCTCAACCGCCAGGGCGTACGCCTCGGCAGCGCAGACATCTACGCCGTCGTCGACGAACTCCCCCAGCTCCGGGAGAGCCTCGTCATCGGCGCCGAACTCCCCGACGGCGGCTACTGGATGCCCCTGTTCGTCGTCATGGAACCCGGCCACGAACTGACCGACGACGTCCGCGCGGACATCAACGCGGCGATCCGGACCGAGGCCTCCCCGCGCCATGTCCCCGACACCATCCTGGCCGTGCCCGCGCTCCCGCACACCCGCACGGGCAAGCGGATGGAAGTACCCGTCAAACGCCTCGTCCAGGGCGCGCCGATCAGCCAGGTGGCCGGCCGCGAGGCCGTCGACGACTTCGACGCCCTCGCGTACTTCACCCGCTTCGCCGGCGGGGCGCCCCCGCATCCGCACCCCGTCCGCTGAAGCACCACGTCACGACCACGGGGACCACATGACCGAATCCGAGACCCCGGCCGTCAACAGGACCGGACCGGCGTGCGAACGGCCTTCCGGCCCCGAGTGGTTGAGGCGCAGGCACCTGGGCACCGCCCAGGCCCGGGGCATCGCCGTGGCCCGCGGGTGGTGATCGCCGGCGTGACCATCGCAGCGGCGCGCACCGGCAGCGACTCACGCCAGCCGCCGTTACGGGCGGCATGCGCCGCGGTGGCCTCGGCGACCAGGCGCCGCACGACCTCCAGCCGCTGCCCCGACGGAACCACCGGCAACGGACAGCGGGCGACGCCCATGCTGCCCTCCCCCTCCGACTCCCCTGCCACGCCTGGCCGAACGGGCTGCCTGGACTCGTTTTACCATCCGGTCGGACAGCCTGCGAGAAGGGGCCGCCGGGCGACGGGCCCGGACACCCCGCCGGCGCGGCCCGCGGCAGACAGGTCGCGGAGACCGGCGTGCCACTCAATGAGACATCCCCCAACAGGGCGAGGAATGCCTTCTAGTGTCTCAACTCCTAGACACCGTGCGTTCATTCGCGCGGTGATCCCCCACCCTGGGAGTCCTACGTGCAACAACGAACACGATGGGCCAGTGCTCCGGCCGCGGGTCTGGCGCTGTCGCTGGTGACGGCGGCGGTGACGCTGAGTCCGGTCTCCGCGTCGGCGGCGACGCCGGGCATCGTCCTGACGGACACCGGCCTCGTCCGGGCGGCAGCGCCGGACGCGAACGGCGTGACCGCCTTCAAGGGCATCCCCTACGCCGCCGCGCCCGTGGGTGCCCTCCGCTGGAAGGCACCCCAGCCGGCACCCGCTTGGAAGGACGTACGTCCGGCGGACGCCTTCGGGCCGGCCTGCTGGGGCACCCAGCAGCCGGGCGCGCCGTCGGTCGCGATGAGCGAGGACTGCCTGACGCTCAACGTCTGGCAGCCGCCCCGGCGGCTCGGGCCGCCGAAAGCCGTCATGGTGTGGCTGCACGGCGGAGGATTCCAGTTCGGTTCCTCGGCCGATCCCAAGTACGACGGTGCCAGGCTGGCTGCCCAGGGCATCGAAGTGGTCAGCCTGAACTACCGGTTGGGAGCCTTCGGGTTCCTGGCGCAGCCGGAGCTCGACCGGGAGGCGGGAACCTCCGGCGACTTCGGCCTGCAGGACCAGATCGCCGCCCTGCGCTGGGTGCAGCGCAACATCGCGGCGTTCGGTGGCGATCCGGGGAACGTGACGCTCTTCGGCCAGTCCGCGGGGGCCCACGCGGTGGGCCTGCTGATGTCGTCCCCGCAGTCGGGCGGCCTGTTCACGAAGGCCATCGCCCAGAGCGGGGCCTTCTGGGACAGCGAGTACGGCTCCGTCCCACCCCATGCCGCCGCGCTGGCCCAGGGCGCGGCGCTCTCGAAGGCGCTGAACGCCCCCGGCCTCGCCGACCTGCGCGCCGTACCGGCCGACAGGCTCGCCGCCGCTGCCGGCAGCGCGTTCTTCGCGCCCAGCATCGACGGCCAGGTACTGAGCGACTCCCCGGCCGCCGTGTTCGCCCGGGGCGGGCAACGGCATGTCCCGCTGCTCGCCGGCTACACCGGGGCGGAGGACTTCCCGGTCTTCGACGGCCGGGCCCTGCCGCACGCCTCACCGCAGGAGTTCTACGCCGCGGCCGGGCGGCTGTTCGGCGCGAGCCGCGCGGCGGAGTTCGCGCGGCTCTACCCGGCGGCCACACCCGCCGAGGCGGCCGCGCAGGCCCGCCGTCTCGTGGGTGACATGGTGATCGCGGAGCAGACCTGGGAACTGCTCGGCCTGCAGCAGCGGACGGGCGGCTCGAACGTCTACGGGTACACGTTCACCTACACGTCCCCGTACTCTCCCGCACCGGCCCATGTCGCCGACGTGCCGTTCGTCTTCGGCAACCTCCTGCCGCAGTACTTCGCGCCCCAGGCGCCTCCCGCCGGTGAGGCGGATCGGGCGTTCTCGGACACGCTGACGGCCTACTGGACGAACTTCGCCCTGCGCGGGGATCCCAACGGCCCGGGTCTGCCCGACTGGCCGCGGTACGCCGGGCCCGGCTCGAAACTGATGAACCTGGACGCCGAGCCGAGCGCGGTCACGGATCCCGACGCGGCGCGGCTGGGCTTCCTCGCCTCCTTCCGGACCAACGGCAGGTTCCCGGCCGCCTGGCAGACGGCCGGAAGCTGACCGCCGGAGCGCGGTCGCACGGTTCGGGGCGCCCCGGCGGTACTGACC
>NZ_JBHUWW010000072.1:0-44192 GCF_042669755.1 Kitasatospora sp. NPDC057223
GCAGCACACGCTGCCCGCCCGCCCTTAGACGTCCCGCCCGTCAGCCGTCGAAGCCGTCAATGCCGTCAGCCGTCGGCGCCGGACGCGGGGCCGGGCAGGAAGTCCGGTACCCGGGTGCCCAGTCCGAGGGGTTCGGCCCGGCGGCGGACGAGGTCGGCGAGGGCGAGGTCGAGGGTGCCCAGGCCGAACGGGGAGAAGACCGTCACGCGGTCCTCGGCGCGCCGGTACGGCTCCTCGGCGCCCAGCACCGAGCCGATCGAGGCGGCGATGAAGTCCCGGTTGCCGGAGTGCTGTTCGGCCAGGTGCAGGGAGGTCGACTCGCGGCACACGTGGTCGGCGTCGTCGACCACGTTGACGGCGGCCAGGATGCTCTCCGGGGTGAGGTCGCGCAGCGACACGTGCAGGACCAGCGTGCCGGGCCGGCAGGCGTCGGTGCTCAGGTGCGGGGTGGCGGCGGTGGTCGCCAGGGTGACCAGCCGGTGGGCGGCGAGCGCGTCCTCGGCGCTCGCGGCGACCTCGGTCTTCAGGCCGGGCCAACGGGCCTCGCAACGGGCGGCGAAGGCCTCCGCCCGGGAGCGGTCGAGGTCGAACACGGTGACGGTGGCGAGGTCCGGCAGCACGGCCCGGAGGTAGGCCAGGATCTCGAACCCGATCACCCCGCAGCCGATCAGCGAGACGCCGGTCTCGGGGACGGACGAGGCCAGCACCGCCGCGGCCAGGGCGGCGCTCGCCGCCGTGCGCCGCGAGGAGATCACCGAGCCCTCCAGCAGGGCCTCCGGCCGCCCGGTGGCCATGGAGTTGAGGATCACCGCGGCGGAGGCGCGCTCCAGGCCGGCCGCGGTGTTGCCGGGGAAGGAGGCGATCCACTTGATCCCCGCCACCGGTTCGTCCTCGCCGAGGTAGCCGGGCAGTCCGATGATCCGGTTGCGCGGGTCGTCGGGAAATCGGAGGAAGACCGAGTGCGGCAGGGCCGTCCGCCCCTGGTCGTGCAGCAGGTACGCGCGGCGCACCGCCGCGACCACCTCGGTCTCGGCGCCGTCGAGGACTTGGCGGACGTCCCCGGTTCCCAGGATCAGCATGGTGCCACCTTCATCGCGAACTCCTTCTCCTTCCACAGGTGGGACACGTCGCCGAAGTGGCGGGCGGCCCATTCGTCGTTGTAGATCGTGTCGAGGTACCGCTCGCCGCGGTCGGGCAGGACGACCGCGCAGCGCGCGCCCGCCGGGATGCGGTCGGCCATCTGGTCGAGCGCCGCCACCAGCGCGCCGGAGGAGCCGCCCGCGAGGATGGCCTCCCGGGCGGCGAGCCGGCGGCAGCCGACCACGCAGTCGAGGTCCGTCACGTGGACGACCTCGTCGGCGAGCCCGTCGCGGTAGAGGGCCGGCCGTACGGCCGCGCCGTGGCCCGGGATCAGCCGGGACGTCGGGACACCGCCGAAGATGGCGCTCCCCCTGGCGTCCACCGCCACCACGGTCACCGGCAGCCCCAGGTCCCGGACGTACTCCGCGCAGCCGCGCAGCGTGCCGCACGAACTCGTCGCGCAGAACAGGTAGTCGATCCCGCCGGGCACCGCGTCCAGGATCTCGCGCATCGTCCGGCGGTGCGCCTGCGGGTTCAGCGGGTTGGCGTACTGGTTGGGCCAGTACGCGCCGGGGATGCGGGCGGTCAGCTCGCTGATTCGGCGGATCCGGACGGGCAGGTACTCGCCGGTCTGCGGGTCGGTCTCGTGGACCACCTCGACCTCCGCGCCGAGCGCCCGCATCACGGCGATGTTCTGCTTGTTGGTGCGCGGGTCCACCACGCAGATGAACCGGAGCCCGTAGTAGGCGCAGATCTGGGCGAGCCCGATGCCGAGGTTGCCGGAGCTCGATTCGACGACCACCGAGCGGCCGGGCACGAGGGTGCCGTCACGGATCAGCTCGCGGAGCATCTCCAGGGCCGAGCGGTCCTTCATGCTGCCACCGGGGTTGAAGGCCTCCAGCTTGGCGTAGGTGGTGAAGTGCCGTCCCGGGGCGAGCTTGGCGAGTTCGACCAGCGGGGTGCCGCCGATCGTGCCGAGAACGCCGGCCGGCCCGTCGTCAGGTACCGGCATGGTGGCCTCGCCCCGTCGGATCGGGGCACGGCCCGAGGATGGTGCGGAACACGCTAGTTCCTCCTGTCAGCACTGGATCGAGGGTTTGTGCGGCGGCCGCCACCCCTGCGGGCGGGCCGGCGGTGGCGGGGTCCGCGGCCGGGCCGGGGCCCGTTCACCGCGCCGACGGACCGGGCGCGGCGCGTACGGAGCGGGCGAGGGAGGCGGCGCCGGCGATCAGCACCATCCAGCCCGCCAGGGCCAGCGCGGCGGTCCGCGCACCGGCCGAGTCGAGCAGCAGGCCGCCGAGCAGGGAGCCGACCGGCAGCGCCCCGTTGGACATCGTGCTCATCGCCGCGAGCACCCGGCCGCGCAACCGGTCGGGGGTGATACTGAGTTGGTAACTGCCGAGCGCCACGTTCCACAGCGGGCCGACGAACCACATCGCCGCGTAGGCGACGGCGAGCGTGAGCGGGTCGCGGCTGAGGGCGATCACGGCCATCAGCACCGCCCAGGCCCAGTTCGCGCCGATCACCAGGGCGCTCAGCCCGACCCGGCGGGCGAACCACGGCGCGGCCAGCGAGCCGAGCACGCCGCCGGCGCCCGCGAAGCCGACCATCAGGCCCACCCCGGCCGAGGACGCGCCGACATCGGTGGCCAGCACGATGGCGACCAGGAACAGCGCCCGGAACATCAGGTTGCTGCCGGCCACCAGCAGCGTGGTGGTGCGCAGGAACGGATGCCCCCACAGCCACCGCAGGCCCTCGCGGACCTGCTCGCCCATGCTGCCGGTACGGGCGGACCGCTCGGCCTCGAACTCCTTGCGGATGAACAGCAGCGTGGTCAGCGAGACCAGGTAGCTGACCGCGTCGGCCAGGAAGGGCACGGCCCGGCCCAGACCGAACAGGACGCCGCCGAGCGGTGTCCCGAGCATCACGGCGGCCCGCCCCCGCGCCTCGTTGCGGGACAGCGCCAGCGGGAGCTGGCCCGGCGCCACCACGTTCGGGACGGCCGCGTGCGCGGCGAGCCCGTGGAACACCGTGAGCGCGCCCTCGGCGAAGCCCACGGCGAGCACCAGCGGCAGGCCGAGGACGTCGAAGGCCGCCGCGAGGGCGATGGCCGCCGCGCCGAGGGCGCGCAGCGCGTCGCACCAGATCATCAGCCGCCGGCGCGGCCAGCGGTCCACCAGGGCGCCGGCCGGCAGCGGGAGGAGCAGGGCGGGGAGGAGCGCCACGAACCCGGCGAGTCCGGCGGCGAACGGCGAGCCGGTGAGGGCCAGGACCAGCAGCGGGTAGGCGATGGTGGTCGCCGTCGAGCCGAGCAGGGAGACCGCCGAGCCGCCCCACAGCAGCAGGAAGTCGCGGTTGCGGTGCAGCGGCACCACCGGGTCGGCGGTGGCCGCGTCCGGCGCGTCCGGCGGCCGCTCGGCCACCGGCGCCCTCGTGTCGGGGTTCGTCATCTTCACACTCCTCGTCCGGCCCCGGCCCGGCCGCTAGCCGCGCCCCGCCCGCTCCATCTGCCGGCGCAGACTGAGCGGTCGCATGTCGGTCCAGACGGTGCCGATGTGGGCCAGGCACTCGGCCCGGGTGCCCTCGGTGCCCTCGGCGTACCAGCCGAGCGGCAGGTCTCGGTCGGCGAGCCAGACGGAGTACTGCTCCTCGTCGTTGAGGACGACGCGGTACGTACGGTCGTCGGTGTCTTCCTCGGCCACGGCGGGCCCTCCTTCGGGTCGACTGCCGCGTCACGAACGTCACGTGACGGTGGCGGCGCCAGCGATCCTGCCCTGCCGGGCCCCTCCGGCTGCAGAGAAGGAGGCGCAGTCACCGCGACGCGGACGCTGCCGACGTGACTGCCGGTTGTTCTCTCGAAACCGCACCGGCCCGGCGGCGACGCTGGGGCGCATGACTGCGAACCCCTCCATCCGGACCGCGCCGGCGGACCGCGCCCGGGAGCGCGGCGCACGTTCCGCCCTCCCTCTGACGCTGCCGGCCGAGTCCCCCGGTACGCCCCTGGCCGAGTACCTGTCGGCCGCCCGACCGCTCGTCCGCGGCCGGCTGCTCGAACACGGCGCGGTGCTGCTGCGTGGGTTCGACGTCGGCGGTGTGGACGGCTTCGAGGCGGCGGTCCGGGCCGTGTCCGGCGCGCCGCTGCCCTACGCGGAGCGGTCCTCGCCGCGCAGCACCATCAAGGGGCAGGTGTACACCTCGACCGACTACCCGCCGAACGAGGAGATCTTCCTCCACAACGAGAACTCCTACCAGGCCGACTGGCCGTTGACGCTGTTCTTCCACTGCGTGCAGCCGCCCGAGACCCTGGGCGCCACGCCGCTCGCCGACACCCGGCGGGTGTACGAGGCGATCGACCCGTCCGTCCGGGAGGAGTTCGCCGCCCGGGGCTGGATGGTGGTGCGCAACTTCTCCGACGGGTTCGGCGTGCCGTGGCAGCAGGCCTTCAACACCGCCGACCGCGGCGAGGTCGAGGCGTACTGCGCCCGCAACGGTGTCGAGACGGAGTGGACGGCGGACGGCCTGCGGACCCGCGCGCGCCGCCGGGCCGTGCACCGCCACCCGGTGACCGGGGAGACGGTCTGGTTCAACCACCTCGCCTTCTTCCACGTGACCACGCTGGCGGAGGAGGTGTGCGGCGCGCTGCGGGAGATGTACGACGACGCGCAGCTGCCCACCAACACCTACTACGGCGACGGCCGGCCGATCCCGGACGAGGTCGTCGCGCACCTGCGCGCCTGCTACCGCGCCGAGCAGCGGCGCTTCGACTGGCAGCGGGACGACGTGCTGCTGGTGGACAACATGCTGTCGGCGCACGCCCGCGAGCCGTTCACCGGGCCGCGCCGGATCGCCGTGGCGATGGCCGAGGCCTACTCGGCGGCGGTGCGGCCGGACGCACCCCTGCAGACCGTCCCACCCGTACGGACCGCATCCGTGCGGACCGACTCGCCCGTCCAGACCGACTCGCTCGTGGAGGCGACCGATGCCCACCGGTGACAGCGGCCACCCGCTCTCGTTCGCCCAGGAACAGCTGTGGTTCCTGGACCAGTTGCGCTCCGGCGCCTCCACCGAGTACCTGATGTGCGAGGCGTTCCGGATCCGCGGGCCGCTCGACCCCCGGGTGCTGGAGGCGGCGTTCACCGAGATCTCGGCGCGGCACGAGGTGCTGCGCACCCGCTACGGCGCCGACGGCGGCGCCGGGGCACAGTTCGTGGACGAGCCCGGTCCCGTCCGGCTCGCCCGGGTGGACCTGACCGGCACCGCGCCGGCGGAGGCCGGACAGCGGCTGCGCGAGCTGCACGCGGCCGAGCTGCGCACGCCGATCGACCTGCGGAGCCGGGCGCCCTGGCGGCTGACCCTGGCGCGGCTGGCCGAGGAGGAGGCCGTCCTGCTGGTGACGGTCCATCACATCGCCTTCGACGGCTGGTCCTGGGGCATCCTCGCCCGGGAGCTGTACGAGCTCTGCACCGCCTTCGCGGCCGGCGAGCCGTCACCGCTGGAGCCGGTCGAGGTGCAGTACGCGGACTTCGCGCAGTGGCAGCGCGACACCTGGGCCGCCGATCCCGGGCGGGCCGAGCGGCGGCGCGGCTTCTGGCGGGAGCGGCTGGCGGGCCTGGAGCCGCTGGAGCTGCCCACCGACCGCCGGCGCCCGGCCCAGTGGGACCCGGCCGGCGACAGCGTCCCGTTCACCGTGCCGGCGGCCCTGGCGCGGCAGCTCGCCGCGCTCGGCCGCGACGCCGGTGCGACGCCCTTCATGGTGCACCTGGCGGCGTTCCAACTGCTGCTCGCCCGCTGGTCCGGCCAGGCCGACGTGGCGGTCGGGGTGTCGGTCTCGGACCGGGGCGAGGTCGAACTGGAGCCGCTGGTCGGCATGTTCCTCAACACCCTGGTGCTGCGGACCGACCTGTCCGGCCGGGGCTCGTTCCTCGACCTGCTGGCGGTGGTCCGGGCGACCACCCTGGACGCCTACGAGCACCAGGACGTGCCGTTCGGCTGGGTGGTGGCCGACCTCGCACCCGAGCGGGACCTCTCCCGCAACCCGGTGTTCCAGGTCGGCTTCGCGCTCCACAACGCCGAGCGCCGCCCGCTGCGGCTGCCCGGGCTCGACGTCGCGAAGGTCGAGTCGGCCACCGAGCACTCCGCCTTCGACCTGTCGCTGCACCTGTCCGAGCTGCCCGACGGCTCGTTGGCGGCCCGGCTCATCTACCCGACCGCACTGTTCGACCGCGCGCGGATCGAGCGGATGACGGCGAGCCTGCTGCGGCTGCTGGCGAGCATCGCGGAGCAGCCGGGCACCGCCGCGCACGCGCTGGAGACCGTCCCCGAGGCGGAGCTGGCGGCCTTCGAGCAGGGCAACCGCACCGAGCTGGCCCGCCCGCGGCAGTCGCTCGCCGAACTGTTCTTCGCCCAGGCCCTGGCCACCCCGGACGCGGTGGCCGTGGTGTCCGGCGCGCGGGAGACCGACTACTCCGAACTCGCCGGCCGGGTGCGCCGGCTCGCCGGGCAGCTGCGCTCGCGGGGCGTCGGCCCGGAGACCGCGGTGGGCGTCGCGCTGCACCGCGGCACCGACCTGGTCGCCACCGTCCTCGCGGTGCTCACCGCGGGCGGCGTGTACGTGCCGCTGGCCCCGGAGCACCCGGCGGAGCGGCTGGCCCATCTGGTCGCCGATGCCGCGGTGGGCCTGCTGGTCACCGAGGAGGCGCTGCTCGGGCAGCTGCCGGCCCACCCGAACACCCTCGTGCTGGACGCGGCCCGGCCGCCGGCCGGCGACGGGGAGGCGCCGGCCCTCGAACCGGCCGGCGCCGCCGACGCGCAGGCCGCGTACGTGATGTACACCTCCGGCTCCACGGGCCGGCCCAAGGGCGTCGTCGTCCCCGAGGCCGCGATCCGCAACCGGGTGCTCTGGTCGGTGGAGCGCTTCGGCCTGGGCCCCGGCGACCGGGTGCTGCAGAAGACCACCATCGGATTCGACGCCGCCCTGTGGGAGTTCCTCTCGCCGCTGGTGTGCGGCGCGGCGGTGGTGACCGGCCCGCCGGACGCCCACCGCGACCCGGTGGTGATGCTCCGCGCCGTGGCGGAGCACCGGGTGACCGTGCTCCAGGGCGTGCCCTCGATGCTGCGCCTGCTGCTGGACGAGCCCTCCCTGGCCGACTGCGGCTCGCTGCGCCTGGTCTGCTCGGCGGGCGAGCCGCTGCCCGTCGAGCTGTCGGCCCGGCTGCGCGGCGCGCTCGGCGCCGAGGTGGTCAACACCTACGGCCCCACCGAGTGCGCCGTGGACTCCACCGCCTGGCCGTTCGACCCGGACGAGCCGGGCGACGTGGTGCCGATCGGCCTGCCGCTGCCCAACGTCCGCACCTACGTGGTGGACGCCGAGGACCGGCAGGTGCCGGTCGGGGTGACCGGCGAGCTGTGCGTCGGCGGCACCGGACTCGCCCGCGGGTACGCGGGCCGGGGCGACCTCACCGCCGACCGCTTCGTCCCCGACCCGTACGGGGCCGTGCCCGGCGCGCGCCAGTACCGCACGGGGGACCTGGTGCGGCGGCGCGCGGACGGCGCGCTGGAGTACGTCGGGCGGGTCGACGACCAGGTCAAGATCGGCGGGGTGCGGATCGAGCCCGGCGAGATCGAGGTCCTGCTCGCGGCCCACCCGTCGGTGGCCGCCGCCGTGGTGGCCGTCCAGCGGTCCGAGGGCGGTGACGCGCGGCTGACCGCGTACACGGTGCCCGTCGCGGGCGGGCGCACCGACCCGGAGGAGCTGCGCGCCCACCTGGCCGCCGCACTGCCGGAGGCCATGCTGCCGTCGGCCTTCGTCGGGCTCGCCGAACTGCCGCTCACGCCCAACGGCAAGGTGGACCGCCGCCGGCTGCCCGCCGCCGAGGCCGCCGAGCCCGCCGAGGCGGCCTGGCAGGCCCCGCGCACCGACACCGAGCGGACCGTCGCCGAGCTGATGGCCGAGGTCCTCGGGGTGGAGCGGGTCGGCGCCGAGGGCGACTTCTTCCTGCTCGGCGGCTACTCGCTGCTCGCGATCAAGCTCGTGCTGCGGCTGCGGCGCGCGTTCGGCATCGACCTGACCGTCGGCGAGCTGTTCCACGCCCGGACGGTCGCCGCGCTGGCGGCCCGGGTCGACGAGGCCGGCGCCGAAGCCGGGGCCGGCACCGGCCCGGACACCGACCCCGACGCCGTCCGCCCGGCCGGCCGGGACCGCCCGCTGCCGCTCTCGTTCGGCCAGCAGCGGATGTGGTTCCTCGACCAACTGGAGCCGGGGAACCACGAGTACGTCGTCCCGCTGGCGCTGCGGCTGACCGGCCCGCTGGACGTCGCGGCGCTGCGCCACGCGCTGGACGCGCTGTCCGAGCGGCACGAGGTGCTGCGGACCAGGTACCGCTCCGAGGGCGGCGACCCCGTCCAGATCGTCGACCCCGCCGGGCCGGTGGACTTCACCCTGACCGACCTGACGGGCGGGCCCGACGCCGGGGCCCGGGCGCGCGGCCTGGTCGACGAGCTGGCCCGCCGGCCGTTCGACCTGGCGGACGGGCACCCGCTGCGGGCGACCCTGATCCGTACCGCCCCGCAGGACCACCTGCTCGTCCTGACCCTGCACCACATCGCCTTCGACGCCTGGTCGACCAACGTCTACCTGCGCGACCTGGACCTCGCCTACCGGGCCCTCGCCGCGGGCGACCCGTCGCCGCACACCCCGCAGCCGGTGCACTACGCGGACTTCGCCGTGTGGCAGCGCGAGCAGCAGCAGGCCGGCCGACTGGACCACCAACTCGCCTACTGGCGCGACCGCCTGGGCGGCCTCACCCCCGTCGAGCTGCCGACCGACCGGGTCCGCTCGGCGGTCCGCGACGCCCGCGGCGGCAACGTCGTCGTCGAGGTGGCGCCGGAGACCGGCCGGGCACTCACCGAACTGGCGGGCCGGCACGGGGCGACCCCGTTCATGGTGATGCTCGCCGCCTTCCAGGTGCTGCTGCGGCGCTACACCGGCCGCGACGACCTCGCGGTGGGCACTCCGGTCGCCGGGCGGACCCGCCAGGAGACCGAGGACCTGGTCGGGTTCTTCACCAACAACCTGGTGATCCGCAGCGACCTCGGCGGCAACCCGGTCTTCACCGACCTGCTGGAGCAGGTCCGCGGCGCCGTGCTCGACGCCTTCGCCCACCAGGACGTGCCGTTCGAGCACCTGGTCGACGCGCTGCGGCCGCAGCGCGACCTCTCACGCAACCCGCTGTTCCAGGTCATGTTCGAGCACCAGCACCTGGCGGGCATACCGGACCGGCTCGGTGCGGTCGCCGTGGAGGCGGTCCGCGCCGGGCTGGAGATCGCCAAGTTCGACCTCACCGTGACCGTCAAGGAGCGCGGCGGCCGGATGTACTGCTGGTTCGAGTACGCGAGCGCGCTCTTCGACCGGGAGACCGTCGAACGACTGGCCGGCCACTACCTGACCCTGATCGGCAGCGTCGCGGCCGCCCCCGGCGCCCGGATCGGCGACCTGGCCGTGCTCACCGGGGACGAACGGCACCACGCCCTCACCACGTGGGCCGACCCGGGGGCCGCGCGGGCCGCCGTGCTCGACCCGGAGCAGGAGCACGGGCTGTCCGTGCCGGAGCTGTTCGCCCGGCAGGTCCGCCGGGCCCCGGACGCGATCGCCGTGGTCTTCGGCGACCAGCAGGTCAGCTACGCCGAACTCGACGCGCGGGCCGACCGGTTCGCCGCCCGCCTGCGCTCCCTCGGGGTCACCGCCGAGACGGTCGTCGGCTCCTGCCTGGAGCGCGGCGTCGAGGCGGTGGTGGTGCTGCTCGCCGTGCTCAGGGCCGGCGGCGTGTACGTGCCGTTCGACCCGCAGCACCCCGCCGAGCGGCTGGACCTCATGCTCGCCGACGCCGGCCCGGAACTCGTGGTCACCACCGGCGCGTTCGCCGGCCGGCTGACCGGTGCGCACCGGCTCGTACTGGCCGACGCCGAGGACGACGGGCCCGCGGCCGCCCCGGAGGCCGGGAGCCCCGCGCCCGCCGTGACCCGGCCGGGGAACCTCGCCTACGTCATCTACACCTCCGGCTCGACCGGCCGCCCCAAGGGCGTGATGATCGAGCACCGCTCCTACGCCCACCACTGCCGGGTGATCGCCGACGCGTACGGGATCGCCCCCGGCGAGCGGGTGGCGCTGCTGTCCGCACTCACCTTCGACGTGGCGATGGACCAGATCGCGGCGACCCTGGTGGCCGGCGCCACCGTCGTGGTCGCCGACCCGGTGTTCTGGACGCCGGCCGAACTGCCGGCCCGGCTCGCCGAGCACGGCGTCACCGTCCTGGAGATCACCCCGTCCTACTACCGGGCCGTCCTGGAGTCGCCCGACCTGCACCTGCTGCGCTCGCTGAAGCTGATGAACGTCGGCAGCGACGTGGTCACCGGCCTGGACGCGCGGCGCTGGGCGCAGACCGGCCTGCCCGCCCGCTTCCTGTGCAACTACGGGCCCACCGAGGCCACCGTCACCTGCCTGCTGCACCCCGTCCCCGAGGTGCCCGCGGAGGGGGACGCGGCCGGCACCCTGCCGCTCGGCCGGCCCGTGCCCGGCACCCGGGCCCACATCCTGGACGCAGACCTGCGGCCCGTGCCGGTGGGCGTGCCCGGTGAGCTGTACCTCGGCGGCGTCCGGCTGGCCCGCGGCTACCACCGGCGGCCGGACCTCACCGCCGAGCGGTTCGTCCCCGACCCCTTCGCCGCCGAGCCCGGCCGGCGCCTGTACCGGACGGGCGACCTGACCCGCCACCGGCCGGACGGCACCATCGAGTTCCTCGGCCGGATCGACCACCAGGTCAAGGTCCGCGGCCTGCGGATCGAACTCGGCGAGATCGAGGCGGCGCTCGCCCGCCACCCCGCCCTCCAGGAGGCGGTGGTCACCGCCCCGCAGACGGCGCCGGGGGAACGACGGCTCGCCGCCTACCTGGTGGCGCGGCCCGGCAGCCAGGTGCCCGACGTGGCGGAGCTGCGCGAGCACCTGCGCGCGCTGCTCCCCGAGTACATGATCCCGTCGGTCTGGGTGCCGCTCGACGCGCTCCCGCTGACGGCCAGCAAGAAGGTCGACCGCAAGGCCCTGCCGGACGCCTCGGCCGCCCTGGCCGGCGGCGCCCGCGAGCACCAGGCCCCGCGCGACCCCGCCGAGGAGGCCGTGGCCGCGATCTGGTCCGAGGTCCTGGGCGTGGAGCGGATCGGCGTCCAGGACGACTTCTTCGCCCTGGGCGGGCACTCGCTGCTGGCCACCCGGGTGCTGTCCCGGCTCCGCGAGACGTTCGCCGTCGAGCTGCCGCTGCGCCTGCTGTTCGAGGCCACCACCGTGGCCCGGCTCTCCGCGGCGGTGTCCGAGGCCGTGGAGGCCGACATCACCGCGCTCACCGACGACGAAGTGGCGGGCCTGCTCGCCGAGGAAGGCCTCCGATGACCGACACCAAGGACCGCGCGCGACTGCGGCAGGAGCTGCTCCGCCGGCGCCTCGCCGGCCGGGCCGCGGCCGCACCGGCGGAGGGCATCACCCGCGCGCCGCGCGGCGGCCCGCTCCCGCTCTCCTTCGCCCAGCGCCGCCTGTGGATCCTCGACGGGCTGCAGCCCGGCGGCACCGAGTACCTGATGACCGCGGCGCTGCGGCTGCGCGGCCCGCTCGACCGGGCCGCGCTGCGCACCGCGCTGGACGGGATCCTCCGGCGGCACGAGGTGCTGCGGACCCGCTACCCGGTGGTCGACGGCGAGCCCGTACAGGTCGTCGACGAGCCGGGCGGCGTCCCGCTCGACGAGGAGGACCTCGTCGGGCTCGACCGGGCCGCCGCCGAGGCCCGGATCGCCGCCCTCGCCACCGGCGCGCGCCGGCCGGTCGACCTGGCCGGCGGCCCGGTGTTCTCCGCGGTGCTGGCCCGGCTGGCGCCGGAGGAGCACGCCGTCCTGCTGACCGTCCACCACATCGCCTGCGACGGGGAGTCGGAGGACATCCTGCTCCGCGAACTCGCGGAGCGCTACGACGACGCCGTCGCCGGGCGGGCCACCCGCTCGCCGGAACCACCCGTGCAGTACGCCGACTTCGCGCTCTGGCAGCGCGAACGGCTCTCCGAGGCGGCGCTGCGCGGCCGGCTCGACCACTGGCGCGAGCGGCTGGCCGGGCTGGCGCCCCTGGACCTGCCCACCGACCGGCCCCGCCCCGCCGTACGCGACTCGGCCGGCGGCCTGGCGCCGCTGGCCGTCCCGGCCGGCACCGCGCGGCAGCTGACGGCGCTCGCCCGCGAGCACGGCGCCACCCCGTTCATGGCCCTGCTGGCCGCGCAGGCCGTCCTGCTCGGACGCTGGAGCGGGCAGCGCGACGTGGCCGTGGGCACCCCGGTGGCCGGGCGGGACCGGGCGCAGCTCCAGGGCCTGGTCGGCCTGTTCCTCAACACGCTGGTGCTGAGGGTCGACCTGTCCGGGGCGCCGTCGTTCGCCGACCTGCTGCGGCAGGTCCGGGAGAGCGCGCTCGACGCCTACGGCCACCAGGAGCTGCCCTTCGAGCGGCTGGTCGAGGAGCTGGCACCGGAGCGGGACCCGTCCCGCACGCCGCTGTTCTCCACCATGCTGCTGTGGCAGGACGCGGCCGCGTCGCCGATGCCCGCGGTGATGGGCGACCTGGCGGCGGAGCGGCTGCCGGTCGGCGAGAGCACCGCCAAGTTCGACCTGACCGTGGGTCTCGCCGAGCAGCCGGACGGCTCGTTGTCCGGCGGCGTCAACTACGCCTCGGCGCTGTTCGACCGGGAGACGGCCGAGCGGTTCGCCGCGCAGTTCGCCCGCCTGCTGGAGAGCGCGGTGGCCGCCCCGGACGCCCCGGTGGACGAGCTGGAGATCCTGCCCACGGCGGAGCGCGAGCGCCAGCTCCTCAGCTGGAACGCGACCGGCCGGCGCTACCCGGCCGGCACCCTCCCGCTGCTGTTCGAGGCCCAGACCGCCCGCACCCCGGACGCCGAGGCGGTGCGCTTCGAGGGCGTCGGCCTCAGCTACCGGGAGCTGGACGTCCGGGCCAACCTGCTCGCCCACCACCTCGGGACCCTCGGCGTCGGGCCGGAGTCCGTGGTCGGCGTCTGCCTGCACCGGGGCCCCGACCTCGTGGTGGCGCTGCTGGCGGTGCTGAAGGCCGGCGGCGCCTACCTGCCGCTCGACCCGGACTACCCGGCCGACCGGCTCGCCTTCATGCTGGAGGACTCCGGAGCCCGCGCCGTGGTCACCGAACCCCGCCTCGCCCACCTGGTGTCCGGCCGGGCGCCGCACCTGGTGGACGTCACGGCCGAACTCCCCGGCGGCTGGGCCCACGACCCGGTCGTCGCGGCGGCCCCGGAGCACCCGGCGTACCTGATCTACACCTCGGGCTCCACCGGCCGCCCCAAGGGCGTGCTGGTCGAGCACCGGGCGATCGTCAACCGGCTGCACTGGATGCAGGAGGCCTACGGGCTCGACCACACCGACCGGGTGCTGCAGAAGACCCCCTACAGCTTCGACGTGTCGGTGTGGGAGTTCTTCTGGCCGCTGATCACCGGCGCGACGCTGGTGCTCGCCCGCCCCGGCGGCCACCGCGACCCGGCCTACCTGGCCGCGCTGATCGGCGACGAGGCGGTCACCACCGTCCACTTCGTGCCGTCGATGCTGCGGGCCTTCCTCGCCGAGCCGCTGCCGGCGCTGCCCTCGCTGCGCCGCATGGTGTGCAGCGGCGAGGCGCTGCCCGCCGACCTGGTCGGCGCCGTGCACGAGCGGATCGGCTGCGAGCTGCACAACCTGTACGGGCCCACCGAGGCCGCGGTGGACGTCACCGCGACCCGGTGCGAGCCGGGCTTTCCCGTCACCATCGGCCGCCCGATCGCCAACACCCGCGCGTACATCCTGGACGCCTCCCTGCGGCCGCTGCCGATCGGCGTGCCGGGCGAACTCCTGCTCGGCGGCGTCCAGCTCGCCCGCGGCTACCTGAACCGCCCGCCGCTCACCGCCGACCGCTTCGTACCCGACCCCTTCGCCACCGAGCCCGGCGGGCGGCTCTACCGCACCGGCGACCTGGCCCGCTACCGCGCGGACGGCGCGATCGAGTACCTCGGCCGGCTCGACCACCAGGTGAAGATCCGCGGCCAGCGGGTCGAACTCGGCGAGATCGAGGCCGAGTTGGCGCAGGTTCCGGGGGTCGCGGCAGCGGCGGTCGCCGTGCACGACGAGCAGCTGGTGGGGTATCTGACGCCGGCCTCGGCCGACGTCGAGGCGGCCCGCGAGCACCTGCGCGGGCGGCTGCCGGAGCACATGCGGCCGGTGCACTGGACCCTGCTGGACGCGCTGCCCCTGACGCCCAGCGGCAAGACCGACCGCAAGGCGCTGCCCGCGCCGGACCGGACGCGCTCCGACCTGGTCGGCACCTTCGTCGCCCCGCGCACCGCGGTCGAGCGGACCCTCGCGGACGCCTTCGCCGCGGCGCTCGGCATCGACACGGTCGGTGTGCACGACGGCTTCTTCCAGCTCGGCGGCGACTCCATGCGCGCCATCCGGGCCGTCGGCGCGCTGCGCGGCCAGGGGCTGGCCCTCTCCGTCCAGGACGTCTTCGCCCGGCAGACCGTCGCCGAGCTGGCCCCGCTGGCCGAGGCCCGGCCGGCGGCCGAGCCGCAGGAGAGCGCCCTGGTGGGCCGGTTCGAGCTGCTGGCCCCGGGCGACCGGGAGCGGCTCCCGGCGGGGCTGGCCGACGCCTACCCGATGGGCCAGGTCCAGGTGGGCATGGTCTACGAGATGCTCGCCGACCCCGAGCGCAACACCTACCTGAACGTCAGCACCTTCCGGATCACGGACGACGGCCCGTTCTCCGCCGAGGCGTTCACCGGCGCCGTCCGCCTGCTGATCGAGCGGCACGAGATCCTGCGCACCTCCTTCCACCTCTCCGGGTACTCCGAACCGCTCCAGTTCGTGCACGCCGCGGACGGTCTGGAGGTGGAGACCGGCGTCACCGACCTGCGCGGCCTGCCCGCCGAGGAGCAGCGGGCACGCGTCCGCGGCTTCCGTGCCGAGGCCCAGCGCACCCCGTTCGACGTCGGCCGCGCCCCGCTGCTGCGCTACCACGCCCATCTGGTCGGCGACCGCGAGTGGCTGCTGACCCACGTCGAGTGCCACGCCATCCTGGACGGCTGGAGCCACCACTCGGTCATCGGCGAGCTGCAGGCCGCCTACCGCGAGCTGGCCGAGGGCGCCGGCACCCCGTCGGCGCAGCCGCCGCAGGTCCGCTACGCCGACTTCGTCCGGCTGGAGCAGCGCGCGCTGGCCTCGCCGGAGGACCGGGACTTCTGGCGCGGGCGGATCACCGGCCACGACCGGCTGCGGCTGCCCGCCGACTGCGCCCCCGCCGAGGCCGGCCTGCCGGCCCCCGAGGTGCGGCTGCCCTGGGCGGAGCTGGAGCCGCGGCTGCGCCGGCTCGCCGCCGACACCCAGACCTCGCTGAAGAGCGTCCTGTACACCGCGCACCTCAAGGTGCTCGGCCTGATCAGCGGTCAGCGCCGGTTCTTCGCCGGCGCGGTCACCAACGGCCGGCCCGAACTCGCGGGCGGCGACCGGGTGCGCGGCATGTACCTCAACACGGTGCCGTTCGCCGTCGACCTGCGGGCCCCGAGCTGGCGCGAACTGGTGCGGTCGGTGTTCGCCGAGGAGCTGGCCCTGTGGCCGCACCGGCGCTACCCGCTGCCCGCGATGCAGCGCGAGTGGGGCGGCGGCGAGCCGCTGGTCGAGGTGGTCTTCGCCTACCTGGACTTCCACGTGCTCGACGGGCAGCGGGCCGACATCGGCACGGTCGACGACCACAGCCCGAACGAGTTCACCTTCGACGTGTGGACCTTCCCCGGCGAGCTGCGGATGACCTGCCGGCCCGGCTGGGCCGGCCGGGAGCGGCTGGCGGCGATCGGTGCGGCGTTCCTGGACGTCCTCACCGCGATGGCCGAGGACGCCGACGCGGACCCGCAGAGCTTCCGGGCGCCCGCCCTGGAGCAGGTCGGCGGGGCCGCGCCGGCCACCCGGCCGCTGCCCGGACTCTGCGTGCCGGAGCTGCTCGCCGCCCGCGCCCGCCCCGACGCGGTCGCGCTGGAGGACGGCGGGCGGCAGCTGACCTACCGTGAGCTGGACGCCCGCTCCAACCAGCTGGCCCACCTGCTGCGCGGCCTCGGCGTCGGTCCGGAGCGGCCGGTCGCGCTCTGCCTGGACCGCAGCGTCGAGGCGGTGCTCGCCATGCTCGCCGTCCTCAAGGCCGGCGGGTACTACGTGCCCCTCGACCCCGCCTACCCGGACGCGCGGATCGGCTACGTCCTGGACGACGTCCGGGCCGGCGTGGTGCTGTGCCGCCCGCAGGACACCGCCCGGCTGGCGGGCTTCGCGGGCGTCCGCAGCGTCGCCCTGGACACCGGGACGGCCGTCCTCGACGGGCTGCCCGACACCCCCGTGGAGGCGGGGACGCACCCCGACAACCTGGCGTACGTCACCTACACCTCGGGCTCCACCGGCCGGCCCAAGGGCGTCCAGGTCACCCACCGGGCGATCGTCCGGCTGGTGCACGACGCGAACTACGCCGACCTCGACGCGGAGCAGGTGCTGCTGCTGCACGCGCCGCTGGCCTTCGACGCGTCCACGCTGGAGGTGTGGGGCGCGCTGGGCAACGGCGCCCGGCTCGCCGTCTGCCCGCCCGGGGCGAACACGGCCGACGAACTGGCCGAGGTGGTCCGCCGGCACGGCGTGACGCTGCTCTGGCTCACCGCCGGCCTGTTCCAGCACATGGTGGAGACCCGTCCGGAACTCCTCGCCGAGGTACGGCAGGTGCTCGCCGGCGGGGACGCGCTCTCGCCCTCGCACGTGCGCACCGCCCTGGCCCACGGGGTGGCGCTGACCAACGGCTACGGCCCGACCGAGTGCACCACCTTCAGCACCGCGCTGCGCGGGGTGACCGCCGCCGACGCCGACCGCGGCGTGCCGATCGGCACGCCGGTCACGGACACCCGGGTGCTGGTGGTCGACGGCGACCTCGACGCGGTGCCGTTCGGGGTGCCCGGCGAACTCCTGGTCGGCGGGCCCGGGCTGGCCCGCGGCTACCTCGGCCGCCCCGACCTGACCGCGGACCGCTTCGTGCCGGACCCGTCCGGGACCGTCCCCGGCGCGCGCCTCTACCGCACCGGGGACATCGTCCGCCGCGACCCCGACGGGACGCTGTCCTTCGTCGGCCGGCGGGACGGGCAGGTGAAGATCCGCGGCCACCGGGTCGAGCTCGCCGAGGTGGAGGCCGCACTCGGCGGCCTCCCGTCCGTCCGGGCGGCGGCCGCGGCCGTGCACCCCGGACCTGACGGCCACAAGCGGCTGGCCGGGTACGTCGTCCTGGAGCCCGGGCACGGCCCGCTGGACGTCGCGGCGCTGCGCGGGCAGCTCCGCCGGCGGGTGCCCGACTACCTGGTGCCCGGCGCCTGGGTGGAACTGCCCGCCCTGCCGCTCACCGCCAACGGGAAGATCGACCGGGCGGCGCTGCCCGCGCCCTCGGGGCCCGCCGCGACGACGGCCTTCACCGCCCCGCGCACGCCCGCCGAGCGGGCCGTCGCCGAGGTCTGGGCCGAGGTGCTCGGCGTGGAGCGGGTCGGGGTCGACGACGACTTCCACGTCCTCGGCGGGCACTCGCTGGCGATCCTGCGGATCACCGCCCTGCTGCGCGAGCGGCACGGCATCGAGCTGACCGTCCGCTCGTTCCTGGAGCACCAGACCGTGGCCGGGCTCGCCGCCGCCACCGAGGCCGGCCCGACGGAGGCCCGGTCGCTGGTCTGGCTGCGGCGCGAGGGCACCCGGCCGCCGCTGTTCTGCGTGCACCCCGGCGGCGGCAGCGCCCACTGGTACCGCCCGCTGGTGCCGTACCTCCACCCGGACCAGCCGGTCGCGGCCTTCGCCTGGCCCGGCCTGCAGGCCGAGCACGGCCCCGTCCCCTCGACGGAGCAGATGGCGGAGCGCTACCTGGCCGAGCTGCGGGCCGCCGCGCCGCACGGCCCGTACCGGCTGTTCGGCTGGTGCGGCGGCAGCGGCATCACGAGCGAGCTGGCGCACCGGCTCACCGCCGAGGGCGAGGAGGTCACCTTCGTCCTGCTCGACCCCGGGCTGGACAACCACGAGCAGCCCGGGCTGTGGCGGGAGTACGGCCTGATCGAGAACTGCGTGGCGAAGCTGACCGAGCTGGCGGACGCGCCCGCCGGGCAGGACACCTCGGAGCTCCGGGCACAGACCCTGGCGCTGCTCGAACACCTGGTGGACGACGTCGACCCCGAGGTCGGGATCGTGCTGCCGGAGCACGGCGCCGGCGAGGTCTGGCTGCCCTCGGCGAAGATGTGGCGGGAGGTCATGGAGATGTGCCTGACCTACCGGCACCGCCCGTACCCGGGGCGGCTGCACCTGATCGCCAGCGACGAACTGGCCGACGGCAAGCACGAGGTGGCCCTCGGGCAGCCGTTCACGGACTACCTGGCCCGCTGGCAGGAACTCACCGGGGACGTGGCGGTGCACCGGATCCCCGGTGACCACTTCGGTGTGATGAGGCCGCCGCACCTGGGCCGGCTGGCCGAGGCCCTCACCGCCGTCCTCGGCGGCGGGAGCGCGGAGACCACCGGCTGACGCCGACGGGAAGGTACGGCCGCGAGGGCGGGGGCGCGCGATGCGCCCCCGCCCTCGCGGCCGGTGGCCTGCCCCCCCCGGAGCGTCCGCGCGTCCTCGTGCCCAACCTGCCACGCCTCCGGGCGCCGGAGTGCTCAGGCTTCCGGGCGGCAGCGGCGGCGGTAGTAGCCGTACGTCAGAGCCAGCACCAGGGGGCCCCACAAGGCCAGCAGGCCGCTGACCGTCATGGCCAGCATGTCCCAGCCCGGCGCGTACGGGAAACCGGGCGAACCGTCGATACGGAAGGCCGTGAAGATCCAGTTGACCATCAGCCCGAGGAGGAGGAGGCCGCCGATGGTGGCGGGAACGATCGCCGCGAAGGGCGGGATCCGCCGACCACCGAGTCGGGGGACCCAGTCGGGCACCACCTCCCCCCATCGGCGGACCAGCCCGAACCCGAGCAGCGCGAACGCCTCGGTCAGGAGACTGAGCGTGAGGACGTACGGGACGTGCCACCACGCCGACGGAGTGTCTTCCCCGCCCATCGCGTAGCCGAAACCGATGGGCAGCCGCCAGAGACACACCGGCAGCCCCAGCAACGGGATGAGGTGGGCGACTCTCTCCGCCCACAGCGGGACGGGGCGATCCGTCCGATCACCCTCGACTGCCTCGCGCACCAAGTCGATTGACATACCCTCATTCTTTCCGGTCTCCCGCTGACCGGGATCAGCCTGCAGGTTGACGCCGCTCCTCCGCTCGGTTGACACCGTCTGCAGTCGACCGAACGCGGGTGTTCCGATCGGAACACCCGGACCGGGGCTCAACCACCCTGCCCCACCTGGGCGTTTCGTTCGCGTCGTACCCCGGTCACGTCACCGGTCCGCAGGAGCCGCAGGAGCCGCCGTCCGAGCAGAGGACGGCGAAGCCCTGGCGGCCGAGCACGTTGAGGTTGCGGTGCCGGCCGGCGGGGGCCGCCCGCACGGGCGGCCTCTCCAAGGAGCCCGGCATCGACTCCGGGGCCGCCACCAGCCCCGGGCTGCCGGCCGACTCCGTCCGGACGGCTTTCTCGACCCAGGCCCGCCACACTCCGGGAGACCCTTTGATACCGGCTGCGTTCTGCTGATGCCCCCCGGAGGCGTCCGAGCCCCCGCCCGCAGAACCGGGCCGGGCTCCTGGGAGGAGCCCGGCCCGGTTCGGCGGTGCGTCGTGCGGTGGTGCGGTCGGCGGATCAGTCCGTGACGGCGACCAGGCGCAGTTCGGAGGTGTAGCGCAGGCCCTGGTCGTCGGTGAGCCAGGCCTGTTCGGGGGTGGGCAGCATCTCGGTGACGGTGAGCCGGGCGTCCGGGTCCTTGCGGGCGAGCCGGCGGGCGGCCTTGTTGAAGATGTTGACGTAGACGGGGCTGTCGAAGTCGACGAAGAACGGCCGCGGTTCGGTGGCCGAGACCACGAAGACGAACCGGGGCAGCTCGTGCGCGTCCCGCCAGCGCCTGGTCCGGACGAACCGCCTGGCCTCGCTCTTGTCGTCCGCGAAGTCGAGGGCGGAGCCGGTGAAGCGCCAGGTCTCCCGGGCCACCGTCATCCGGTCGATGGTGACCCGGGGCGAGTGGTCGGCCTCCGGCAGGATCCGGAACCGGTCCATCACCAGGGTGGTCAGCACATGGGCGAAGACCTCGACGGCCGGGAACACCGCGCCGTCCGGCAGCACCACGCAGAGCCGGCCGTCGCGGTGCTCCACCACGGTGTCGGCGCTCGGCACCGTCCGGTCGCGGTGCGGGTCCGCCGTGTTGTCGAGCAGGGCGACCTGGTAGTCCTGCGGCCGGACGAGGGCGTGCCGGATCCGGGCGGAGAGCCGGGACTTGTGCTCCTTCGGCAGCAGCGGCATGAGCCGGGGCGCCGGGTGGTCCCGGTCGGTCCGGTCGAAGAGTTCACGGGGCTCGGGGTGCTGGTTGACGAACAGTTCGTTCCCCAGCGTGTTGGCGGCCAGGTGCAGCTCGCCGAGGGTGAGGCTGAACTCCCCGCGCCCGATCGCGGCGGCGTCCTCGGCCGCGATCATCACGTCCGGGCTGACGTACCGCGCCGCCGTCCAGCCCGGTGCGCCAGCCGGCCCGAAGGCCTCCGCCACCGGGCCGGCGATGGCGGCGCCGGTGACCGTGACCCGGCGCACCCCCTCGTACGCCGGCAGGATCCGCTGCCAGCGGCGCTCGAACTCCGCCTGGAGGCCTGCGGCGTCGGCGACCGCGGCCCCGTGCAGGACGGGCATGCAGGCGAACCAGAAGGCGGCGAGGTCCACCGGCCGGCCCGGCTCGGTGTCGGCGCGCAGCCGCTCGTACACCTCGGCGACGCGGTCCGCGACGCGGGCGGCCAGGGCGGAGGCGAGCCAGCCGGCTCCGGACATCAGCAGGTCGAGCGGGGCGAGCGCGGCCAGCACGTCGCTGCCGAGCGTCACCGTGGCCGAGCGACGGCTGTCCGAGTAGACCACGGCGCGGCCGGGCGCCGTGGTGGTGCTCTTCTCGCGCTTGGCGGCGGCGTCGGTGACCTGCTGGAACGTCTGCTCGACGCCGGTGAGGGCGGCGACCAGCCGCTCGGGGTCCTCGGCCGCCGCCCGGACGGCCCCGACCGCGTGCTCCAGCTCGTCCAGCCGGGCGAAGGCCGCGGCGCGCACGGCCGGCTCGCCGATCCGCTCCAGGCAGGCGCGGAGCCGGCGTTCGGGCCGGATGTCGGCGGGTACGTCGAGCCGCCAGGTGATCCAGCGCAGCCGGACCAGTTCGTCGAGCAGGGCGGGCACGTCCGTTCCCGGGCCGACCTCCTCCTGGATGGCGACGGCCGAGCGGGTGCCGTCGCACAGGCGCAGCACCCGGAGCGTCAGGGGCGGTACCGGGCGCGGCGGGCGGCCGGGGGTCCGTACGGCGTTCTCCTCCAGCCGGACGAAGGGCACCCGGCGGGGCGCCGTCCAGGCGCGGACCGCCGGGTCGGCGTCGATCTCCCGGGCCAGGGCGTCGACCGACCAGCTGGACCAGAAGACCTCCGAGGAGGCGGTCAGTCCGGTGCCGGGGTGCACCTCGACGCCGCGCCGGGTGGTGTCGAAGGCGCCCCAGCCGACCGGGCCGAAGAAGCCGATGGTGTCGTTCTTGACGCAGAACCGCTGCCAGTAGTGCGCGACGAGCTCCTCGCGCTGGCGCTGCTTGAACGTCCGGCCCTCGGTCGCCGGCGACCAGTTGAGGAACGGCCGGATCGCCGAGTCGAGCACCCCTCGGTTCTGCCAGGCCACCGCTGCCCGGAACGGCCCGGAGGCGGCGATCTCCTGCGCGCTCGCGGCCGCCCGGACGGCGGCCTGCGTGAACTCCTCCTCGAAGGCCTTCCAGGCGGCGCCGGCGAGGGCGTCGCGCGGCCCGAACTTGTCGGCGGCCGCGGCCAGGCCCTCCGGCGCCAGCCGGAGCACCCCGGCCGCGGGGAACCCCGGGCCGCGCACCGCGACCTGGTCCCACAGCCGCCAGCGGCCGCCCAGGGAGACGGATTCCTCGTGCATCCCGGTGCCTCCTAGGCCGATGCGGGAGCGAGGGACAGGTCGTCGACGACGACCTCCGCCAGCTCGGCCGGGGACGGGTAGGTGAAGACCAGGGCGACGGCGATCTCGGCGTCGAGCAGCTCCTGGAGGCGGTCGACGATCTGGAAGGCGGCGAGCGAGTCGCCGCCCGCCTCGAAGAAGTCGCTCGCGGCGTCGAGGGTGTCGTCGCCGAGCGTCTCGCGGTAGTAGCCGGTGATCAGCCCGGTGAGTTCGGCGGTGTCGATGAGGTCCATGGCCTGTCCTTCTGCAGTGGTGGGTGTGCGGGTGTCGATCGGGAGGGCCGGTCAGCGGCCGGCGCCGGCGGGCGCCGGCCGGACGTCGGCCAGCGCCGCGGCGCTGTTGCCGCCGGAGACGACGACGGCGGTGCGGCCGGGGAGGCCGAGCCGCAGGGCGCCGGCCAGGGCGGCGGCGCCGCTCGGTTCGGCCGGGATGCCGGCGCGGTGCAGCAGGTCCATCGCGCGGAGCACGGCCCGGTCGCCGACGCCGATCAGTTCGTCGACCCGGCGCCGCACGATCGGGAGGATCACCTCGCCGGGCCGCTGGCCGCGCAGGCCGTCCGCCACCGTGTCGCTGGGCGGCAGCTCGACGGGGCGGCCGGCGGCGACCGAGCGGGCGTAGCGCCGGGCCCGGTCGGGTTCCACGCCGACGATCCGGACGGGGCTCGCGAGGTGGGCGGCGGCCAGGCAGACGCCGGCCAGCAGGCCGCCGCCGCCCACCGGGACGAAGATCGTGTCGAGGTCGGGGGCGTCCCGGAGCATCTCCAGGCCGACGGTGCCCTGCCCGGCCACCACGAGTTCGTGGTCGGAGGAGGGCACCAGCGCGGCCCCGGTGCGGGCGGCGAGGTCCTTGGCGTACCGGTCGCGTTCGGCCACCCCGCCGGGCACCCGCAGGACCCGGCCGCCGAGCGCCCGGATGGCCCGTGCCTTGGCCTCGGCGGCGCCGGCCGCCATCACCACGGTGACGTGGACGCCGAGCGTGCGGCCGAGCGTGGCCACCGCGATGCCGTGGTTCCCGGAGGAGCCGGCGACCACCTCGTCGGCGCCGGTCGCGAGCATCGCGTTGGCCGCGCCCCGGAGCTTGAACGACCCGCTGTGCTGGAGGTGTTCGGCCTTGACCAGGACTCCGGGCAGCGAGTCGCGGCGCAGCAGCGGGGTGTGCCGGACGTGGGGGGCGATCCGGTCGGCGGCGGCCGGTACGGCGGCCGGTCCGATCCGGGTGTCGGCGGTCGTCATGAGACGGGCTCCGGCACCGGGCCGCGCAGGGCGCGGCGGTCGGCCTTGCCGCTGTGCGTGACGGGCAGGCGCTCCAGCCGGGTGAACCGCCTGGGCATCATGTGCGGCGGCAGGGTGCGGGCCAGGTGGGCGCGCAGCTGGGTGTCGGTGGTGTCGTCGAGCGGGCCGGTGACGTGGGCGCCGAGCCAGGTGCGGCCGCGGTCGTCGGTCGCGGCGGTCACCACGGCGCCGGTGACCTCGGGGTGGGCGAGCAGGGCGCCCTCGATCTCGGCCGGGTCCACCCGGTGGCCGCGGATCTTGATCTGGCGGTCGGCCCGGCCGAGGTACTCCAGCGTGGCGCCGGGGCCGCGGCGGGCGAGGTCGCCGGTGCGGTAGAGCCGCGCACCGGGCGGCCCGTACGGGTCGGGCGGGAACCGGTCGGCCGTCAGGCCGGGCTGCCCGCCGTAGCCGCGGGCCACGCCCGCGCCGCCGATGTGCACCTCGCCCGTCCGCCCGTCCGGGACTTCGCGTCCCCGTTCGTCGAGCAGGCGTACGGCGGTGCCGTCGACGGGGGTGCCGACGGTGTCGGCGGAGGTGTCGGGATCGGCCGGGACTTCGTACCGGGTGGAGGTCATGGTGCACTCGCTGGGCCCGTACTGGTTGACCAGCCGGCCGCCGAGCAGGGCGCGGCCGCCGGCGGCGAGGAAGGGGCGCAGCGACTCGCCGCTGGAGCAGACCAGCCGCAGGCCGCGCAGGCTCCCGGCGGCGCGGGGCGACTGGGCGAGGAAGGTCAGGAAGGAGGGGGTGGTGCTGAGGACGGTGTCGACGCCGTACTCGGCGACGGTGTCGGCGAAGGCCTCGGCGCGCAGCAGGCGCGAGCGTTCGACCAGGACGACGCACCCGCCGGCGGTGAGCGGCGCGAAGGTGTCGCGGATGGAGGCGTCGTAGCCGGGCGGGGCGAGTTGCAGGGTGACGGTGCCGGGGCCGAGGGCGTTGTCGCGGGCGACGGCGCGCAGGTAGGTGTCCAGGCCGCCGTGCTCGATCAGGACGGGGTTGGGGGCGCCGGTGGAGCCCGAGGTGTGGCTGACGTAGGCGAGCGAGCGCGGGTGCGGGGCGGGGAAGGCGGCCGGCGGCGGCCCGGTGGCGGGGAGCCGGTCGAGCAGGACGGCGGGCGCGTCGACGAGTGGTCCGAGCCGGCCGGCGAGGGCGGCGGAGGTGAGCAGGTGGGCCGTGCCGGCGCCGGCCGCGAGGGCGGCGAGCCGCCGGTCGGGCAGGTCGGTGTCCAGGGTGAGGAAGGCCCCGCCGGCCCGGACCACCGCGGCGGTCGCGACCACGGCGTCGGCGCCGGGGGGAAGGGCCACCGCGCAGACCTGCTCCGGCCGCACCCCGGCGGCGGCGAGGTGGGCGGCGAGCCGGTCGATCCGGGCGGCGAGTTCGCCGTACCCGGTCGGGCCGTCGGCGGTCAGGAGGGCGGGCAGGTGCGGCATGCGGGCGGCGTGCGCGCGGATGTCGTCGACGAAGGTCGTCCGGGTGGGGGCGGTCATGCCGGCTCCCCGGGGACGGTCGTCCGGTCGACGGCGACCAGGCGCAGTTCGGAGGTGTAGCGGTTGCCCTGGTCGTCGGTGAGCCAGGCCTGCTCGGGGGTGGGCAGCATCTCGCTGACGGTGAGCCGGGCGTCCGGGTCCTTGCGGGCGAGCCGGCGGGCGGCCTTGGCGAGGATGTTGACGTAGACGGGACTGTCGAAGTCGACGAAGAACGGCCGGGGCTCGGTGGGCGAGACCACGAAGACGAACCGGGGCAGCTCGTGCCCGTCCCGCCACTGCCGGGCCCGGACGAACCGCCGTGCCTCGCTCTTGTCGTCCGCGAAGTCGAGGGCGGAGCCGGTGAAGCGCCAGGTCTCCCGGGCGACGACGGTGGAGTCGATGGTGATCCGCGGCGAGTGGTCGCCGTCGGTGCGCAGGGTGAAGCGGTCCATCACGCGGTTGGTGAGGGCGTGGCAGAACACGTCGAGCAGGTCGAAGACCGAGCCGTCGGGCAGCACCGCCGACAGCCGGCCGTCGTGCTCCTCCACCCGGACGTCGCCGGAGCGGACGGTGCGGGGGCGGTGCGGGTCGGCGCTGTGGTCGGTGAGCGCGACGTAGTGGTCCTCGGGGCGCTCCAGGGCCTGCCGGCTGCGGGCGGACCACTTGAGCGGCAGCTCCTTGGGCAGCATGGGGAGCAGCCGGGGGCCGGGGAAGTCGCGGGTGGTCTCCTCGATCAGCTGCCCGCGGTCGGGGTGCTGGTGGACGAAGAGGGACTGGCCGAGGGTGTTCATCGCGACGTGCAGCTCGCCGATGACGAGCTGGAACTCACCGCGTCCGACGGCGGGGAGGTCCTCGGCGACGATCATCAGGTCGGGGCTGATGTAGCGGCTGAGCGACCAGCCGCGCCCCTCCTCGGGGAAGGCGTCGCGGACCTGGCCCTCGATGTCGGCGACGGCGAGCTGCACCCGCCGGGCGCCGGCCGGGGCGTCGATGATCCGCGCCCAGCGTTCGCGCAGGTCGGCCTGGATGCGCTCGATGTCGGCGAACGACTGCGGGTGGGGGGCGGGCAGGCAGGCGAACCAGAGCGAGCCGAGGTCGACCTGCCCCTGCTTCTCCCGCAGGGCGAGGTAGGCCTCGTGGATGCGCGCGCCGACGGCCTGCGCGTACCGGTTGGTCATCCAGCGGGCGGCGGTCAGGCACAGTTCCAGCGGGGCGAGCTGCTCCAGGACGGCGGTGCCGACGGTCGCCGTGGCGGAGCGGCGGGTGTCGGAGTACACCAGGGCGCGGTTGGGCGCCGTCCGGGCGCCCTTCTCGCGGACCGCCGACTCGTCGGTGATCCCGGCGAAGCCGTCCTCCAGCGCGGCGAGCGCCGCGGTCAGCTCCTCGGGGTCGGTGCCGGCCCGCTCGACCCGGTCGCGGCCGGCCTCCAGCACCGCCAGCTTGGCGAGGGCGGGCTCGCGCACCGCCGGGTCGCCGATGCGCTCCAGGATGGCGCGCAGCTCCCGCTCGGGGTAGGTGCCGGCGGGCACGTCGGTCTTCCAGGCGACCAGGCGGCGGGCGACCAGCCACTCCAGCGCCTCGGTCAGCTCCTGCTCCGGCAGCTCCCGGCCGAGTTCCCGGGCGGCCAGGGCGGCGATCTCGGCGGGCGTCCGGCGTCCGTCGCACAGTTGCAGGACGGTGAGCGCGGGTTCGGGGGCCGGCTGCGGCGGGCGGCCGGGGAGGCGCACCGTGCCGTCCTCCACCCGGACGAACGGCAGCGGGCGCGGCGGCGTCCAGGCGCGGATCCGGGGGTCGCGGTCGACCGCCTTCGCCAGGGCGTCCATCGACCAGCTGGAGAAGTAGACCCGGGAGTCGGCGGTGAGGCCGGTGCCGGGGTGCACCTCGACGCCGCGCCGGGTGGTGTCGAAGGTGCCCCAGCCGACCGGGCCGAAGAAGCCGATGGTGTCGTTCTTGACGCAGAACCGCTGCCAGTAGTGGGCGACCAGCTCCTCGCGCTGGCGGGGCATGCTGGTGCGGCTCCCGGCGGTCGGCGTCCAGTCGAGGAACGGCTTGATGCCGGTGCGCAGCACCGCGCGGTTCTGCCAGGCGACCGCGGCCCGGAACGGCGCCGAGGCGGCGATCTCCTGGAGGTCGCGCGCGGTGTGCACCGCGGCGGCGGAGAAGGCCTCCTCGAACGCCTCCCAGTCCGCCCCGGCCGGTACCTCCCCGGGGGCGAACTTGTCCGCGGCCGCGGCCAGGCCCTCCGGGGCCAGCCGCAGTACCCCCGAGGCGGGGAAGCCGGGCCCGCGGAGCGCGAAGTGCTTCCACAGGCGCCACCCGTCGCCGGGCATACGTATGGTGTCGGACATTGCTGTGCTACCTCCCTGGGAGATGTGCGCCGGGTCGCCGGCCGGCGGCCGACCGGTCGTCAGGCCAGCTCTGCCGGGATGCCGCCGAGGCACCACTCCAGGACCGCGCGGGCGCTGTGGTACTTGTTCTCGGCCTGCTCGAACGCGATGCTCGCGGGGCCGTCCAGCACCTCGCCGGTCACCTCGTCGCCGCGGTGCGCGGGCAGGTCGTGCATGAAGACGGCGCCGGGGCAGGCCGCCAGCACGGCGGCGTCCACCCGGAACGGGGCGAAGACGCGCCGCCAGTCGGGGTCGGGCTTGGTGGTGCCGGTGGTCTGCCAGCGCGTGGTGTAGACGATGTCGGCCTCCGGCAGTCCGGCCATGTCGTGCCGTTCCTCCACCAGCGCGCCGGACTCCTTGGCGTGGGCGCGGGCCCGGTCGAGGAAGGCCGGGTCGAGGCCGTAGCCGGGCGGGGTGCGCAGGTGCAGCTCGGTGCCGGGGAACCGGCTCAGGGCCAGGGCGAGCGCCGAGGCGGTGTTGTTGCCCTCGCCGGCGTAGAGCACCCGGAGCCCGTCGATCCGGCCGAAGCGGCCGAGGATGGTGGTGAGGTCGGTGAGCGCCTGGGTGGGGTGCTCGGCGGCGCTCATCGCGTTGACCACGGCCATCCGCTGCTGGGCGGCGTAGGCGCGGAGCTCCTCGGTGCTGCCGGCGGTGCGCGCCACCAGGACGTCGAGCATCCGGGAGAGCACGTCGCCGGTGTCCTCGGTGCTCTCCCCGGTGTTCTCCTGGAGGTCGTCGGGGCCGTAGGTGATCAGCCGCCCGCCGAGCCGGAGCGCGCCGGCCGAGAACGCCGTCCGGGTGCGGGTGGACGTCTTGCGGAACAGCACGCCGACGACGGCGTCGGCGAGCGGCCGGGCGCCCTCGCACTCGCCGGCGGCGTACTGGGCGCCGCGGTGCACGAGCCAGCGCAGCTCGCGGTCGGTCAGGTCGTCGACGGAGATCAGGTGGCGGCGGTTCGGACGGGGCATCGGGGTTCCTCTCCTCGGGTGGCTTTCCGGTGGCTGGTCGGTGACGGCTCGTCAGCCCTCGCGCAGGGCGTCGTGCAGGATGCCGAGCCCCTCGTCGAGCAGGGCGGGCGCGACGTTCAGCGGGGGCATCACCTTGAGGACCTCGTCGTAGCGGCCGCAGCGCTCGACGATCAGGCCGTGCTCGAAGGCGTGGCGCTGGACGCGCTCGGCCCGGTCGGCGCCGCCGGCCAGGGCGGTGTCGATGCCGAGCACCATGCCCCGGCCGCGCAGCCCGAGGGCCGGGTCCAGCGCGCCGACCTCGGCCCTGAACCGGGTGAGGCGCTCGGCGCCCTGCCGCAGGCCGGTCAGGAAGTCCTCCTGCTGCCAGAGTTCGCACGCGGCGGTGGCCGCGACGAAGGCGAGCTGGTTGCCGCGGAAGGTGCCGGTGTGCTCGCCGGGCTGCCAGAGGTCCAGCTCGCGGCGGAACAGGGTGAGCGAGAGCGGCAGCCCGTAGCCGCTGAGGGACTTGGAGACGGTGACGATGTCCGGGACGATCCCGGAGTCCTCGAAGCCGAAGAACGAGCCGGTGCGGCCGCAGCCGGTCTGGATCTCGTCCAGGATCAGCAGCACGCCGTACCGCTGGGTGACCTCGCGCAGACGGCGCAGCCACTCCCGGCTCGCCGGGTGGACGCCGCCCTCCATCTGCACCGGCTCGACGACGACCGCCGCGGGCAGTTCGGTGCCGGAGGACGGGTCGGCCCACAGCCGCTCGATCAGGCCGATCGAGTCGAACGGGCCGAGCGGGCCGTCCTCGAAGGGCACGAAGGTGACGTCCCCGCCGGTGACCGAGCCCGCGCGGCGGGCGCGGCGGCTGCCGGTGACCTCCAGCGAACCGCGCGACATGCCGTGGTACGCGCCGGTGAAGGCGGTCAGGCCGGTGCGGCCGGTCGCCCGGCGGGCCAGCTTGAGGGCGGCCTCCACCGCGTCCGTCCCGGTCGGGCCGGTGAACTGCACCTTGTAGTCGAGCCCGCGGGGCTGCAGGACGATCTCGTTGAACCGGGTGAGGAAGTCGCGCTTGGCGACGGTGTGCATGTCGAGGCCGTGCATCATGCCGTCGTCGGCGAGGTAGCCGAGGATCCGCCGCTTCACGGCGTCGTTGTTGTGTCCGTAGTTGAGGCTGCCGGCGCCGCAGAAGAAGTCGATGAAGGTCCGGCCGTCGTCGGTGTGCAGCAGCGCGCCCTTGGCGCGTTCGAACACCACGGGGAAGGTGCGGCAGTACGACCGCACCTCGGATTCGAGCTTCTCGAAGACGGAGGTGTCGGTGGTCGTGGCGAGGGTCATGGCGGTTCCTTGGGACGAGGAGGCGTGGAGGCGTGGAGTCCTGGGGACGGTTGCGGTCAGCGGGCGGCGGCGGCGCGGTCGCCGCGCGGGCGGGCGGTCAGCCGCGGCAGCGGGCCGCCGGCGGCCGACCGCGGGTAGCCGTCCAGGGCGGTGGCGAGGGCGGCGACGGTGGGGTGGTCGAACAGCGCCCGCACGGGCACGTCCACCCCGAGGGCGGCGCGCAGGCGCACGGACACCCGGGTGGCGAGCAGCGAGTGCCCGCCGAGCAGGAAGAAGTCGTCGTGGGCGCCGATCCCGGTGGCGCCGAGGACCTCCTCCCAGACCGCGGCCACCGAGCGCTCCCGGGGGGTGCGCGGAGCGGCGGCCGGCCCGGCGGCCTGCGGTGCGGGCACCGGCAGGGCGTGGCGGTCGACCTTCCCGCTGACCGCGGTCGGGATGGCGTCCAGCAGGACGAACGCGGCGGGGACGAGGTGGTGCGGCAGGAAGTCGAGCAGCTCGGCGCGCAGGGCGTCGGGCGCGGGCGGGTTCGCGGCGTCCTCCGCGACCAGGTACGCGGTGAGCTGGCGGCCGCCGCTGCCGTCCGGCGTCGGGTGGACGACGGCGGCGCGCACGCCCGCCAGGGCGAGCAGGGCGGCCTCGATCTCGCCCGGTTCGATCCGGTGGCCGCGGATCTTCACCTGGTGGTCGCTGCGGCCGAGGATCTCCAGCGAGCCGTCCGGGCGGAGCCGTCCGAGGTCGCCGGTGGCGTAGAGCCGGCCGCCGGGGGCGGTGGCGTGCGGGTCGGGGAGGAAGACGCCGGCGGTCTGGGCGGGCCGCCCCCGGTAGCCCCAGGCGAGGCCGTCGCCCCCGATGCAGACCTGCCCGGTGCCGCCCTCGGCCACCGGCTCCAGCCGGTCGTCGAGCACCCGGACGGTGGTGTTGTCCACCGCGGCCCACTCCCGGACGTGCCCGTCGGCGCCGTGCCGGGCCACGCTGGTCCAGATCGTGGCCTCGGTCGGCCCGTAGAGGTCCTGGACGGGGGCGCCGCCGGCGGCCAGCGCCGCGGCCAGGTCGGTGTGGAGCTTCTCGCCGCCGGAGAGCACGGTGAGGCCGGGGCCGGGTGTCCAGCCGGTGTCGACGAGCATCCGCAGCATCGAGGGGGTGGCCTGGAGCACGTCCGGGCGGGCCTCGCCGATCAGGCGGATCAGGCGCTCGGGGTCGCGGGCCTGCTCGGCGTCGGCCAGCACCAGCCGGGCGCCGGTCAGCAGCGGCAGGCACAGGTCGAGCATCGAGGGGTCGAAGGAGGCGGTGGTGATCCCGAGCACGGTGGCGTCCGGGGCCAGCTCCAGTCGGGCCGCCATCGCGTGCAGGAAGTTGGCCAGCGCGCTGTGCGGGATCTGCACGCCCTTGGGCGTGCCGGTCGAACCGGAGGTGTGGAAGACGTACGCGAGGTCGTCGGGGCCGGTGCTCCGCTCCAGCCGGGACGCCGGGCCGGCCGGCGGCGGGCCGCCGTCGAGCAGCAGGACCTCCGCCCCGGCGCCCGCCACCCGGCCGGCCAGCGGCCCGGTGGTGACGACCACGGCGGCCCTGGTGTCCTCGATCAGGCTGCCGATCCGCCGCACGGGGTGCAGCGGGTCGAGCGGGACGTACACGCCGTCGGCCTTGAGGACGGCGAGCAGGGCGACGAGGAGTCCGGTGCCACGCTCCAGCAGGACGCCCACCCGGGTGCCGCGGCCGACGCCGAGGCCGCGCAGCCGGTGCGCCAGCCGGTCGGCGCGCTCGTCGAGTGCGGCGTAGCTCAGTTCGCCGTCCCGGGAGCGGACGGCGGGGGCGTGCGGGGTGCGGCGCGCCTGCTGCTCGAAGAGGTCGGTGACGGTCTGCGGGGGGACGGCGCGGGCGCTGCCGAGGCCGAGGGCGAGCCGGCGGCGGCGCTCGCCGCCGGGCAGCGGTTCGATCTCCGCGGTGAGGTCGGCCAGTGGCTGGTCCGGGGAGGCCAGCAGGCCGCGCAGCAGCCGGACGTAGTCCTGGGTGAGGCGGTCCGCCGTCTCGGGCGCGAACAGCGCGGTGGCGTACTGCAGGCGCAGCCCGAGGCTGCCGTCGGGGCGTCCGAGCAGGTCGAGCGCCAGGTCGAAGGGTGTTCCGGCGACCGGGGTGGGGACGAGCTCGACCGCGAGGCCGGGCAGGTCGGGCGGCTCGGCCTGGGAGTCGAGGGTCAGGAAGGAGACCTGGAAGAGCGGGTTGCGGCTGAGGTCGCGGGGCGGCGCCAGCTCACCGACCACGCGTTCGAACGGTGTGTCGGCGTGCGTGAGGTCGGCCAGGGACGCGCCCCGGACCCGGTCGACCAGCTCGCCGAAGGTCGGCCGGCCGGACAGGTCGGCGCGCAGCACCACGGTGTTGACGAAGGGGCCGATGAGGTTGCGGGCGGCGGCGTGGCCGCGCCCCGCGACCGGGGTGCCGACCGCGAAGTCGCGCTGCCCGCTGTACCGGCCCAGCTGGGCCTGGAAGGCCGCGAGCAGCACCATGAACCGGGTGGCGCGGTGGGCGCGGGCCAGCCGGTCGGCCTGTGCCACCAGGTCGGCGGGGAGGGTGAACCGGGCCACCGCGGCGGCGCCGTCCCACTCGGCGGGGCGGGGGCGGTCGGTCGGCAGGTCCAGCGGCGGCAGGCCGGCCAGCCGGGAGCGCCAGTGGCCGAGGCTGCGGGCGAGCCGGGGGCCGGTCGTCCGCTCGCGCTGGCGGGCGGCCAGGTCGGCGTACTGCAGCGGGAGTTCCGGCAGCCCGTGCGGGAGGCCGGTGGTCCTGGCGCGGTAGGCCGCGGCCAGCTCGCGGGTGAGGATGTTCCAGGAGGAGAAGTCGAAGGCGATGTGGTGCACCACCACGACCAGCAGGTGGTCGTCGGGCGCGAGCCGGGCCAGGGTGGCGCGCAGCGGCGGCGCGGCCGACAGGTCGACCGGCCGGTGCAGCACGCGGCCGAGGACGGCGGCGATCCCGGCCGCTCCGGGGGCGGGCGCCTCGACCGTGTCCAGCGGCACCTCGACCCGGCGCAGCACGTGGGCGAGCGGCTCGCCGTCGGCGGCCGAGTACCGGGTGCGCAGCACCTCGTGGCGGTCGGCCACGTCGGTCAGGGCGGCGGCGAGGGCCTCGGGGTCGAGGCCGCCGCGCAGGCGCAGGGCCAGCGGGAGCAGATGGTCCGCCGTGCCCGGGCGCAGTTGGTCGAGGAACCACAGCCGTTGCTGCGAGAAGGACGTCGTCCGGCCGTCACCGCGGTCCACCGGCTCACCTCCAGGGAGTTGGGTTGGTCGTCGCGCCCCGGTCGGCCGGGGCACATCCGGAGCTTGCCGCTCACCCGCGGCCCGGCAGTAGGGAAGGAGCGGCAGCGCGGGCCGCGGCTTTTGCTGCGTCAATGTCTCTGGTCGGGGCCGTGACCGGGGGCGGAGCCTGGTCAGATCAGCCCGGTGCGGACGGCGTGCGCCACCGCGTGGGCCCGGTTGCGGACCTGAAGGCGGGCCATCAGGTCGTAGATGACGTTCTTCACGGTGTGCTGGGAGCAGGAGAGTTCGCGGGCGATGGCGGCGTTGCCGTGACCCTCGGCGACCAGTGTGAGCACCGCCGTCTGCCGGGCCGTCAGGGGCGATCCGGGGGCCGGCCGGCGGCGGTCGGCCGCGTCCGCGTCCCCCTCGCCGAGGAGGCGGACCAGGACGCCGTAGGGCATCCGGCCCTCGCCGTGCCGGGCGCCGTGGACGGCGGTGAGCAGCCGCTCCGGGGTGGCCTCCGCGGACTGCAGCATGGCCACCGCCCCGGCCCGGACGGCCCGGCGCACCCCGGCGGCGGTGAAGGTGTCGGCGACCAGCAGGAGGGGGCCGCCGCCGGGTTCCGGCCAGCCGTCGAGCGCCGCACCGGGCGTCCGGCCGGCGGCCACCCGGACGGCTCCCTCGGAGCGGACGGCCGCCAGCTCGATGCCGGCCCGGCGCAGGTTGGCGGCCACCGTGTCGCGGGCCGCCCCGCCGGCCGGGCCGAGGTGCACGCGCAGGGCGCCGGTGCGCCGCCCGGCCTCCGGCGGCGCTTCGAGGACGAGGGCGCTCACAGCAGGCCCGCCCGCAGGGCGTAGGCCACCGCGTGGGCGCGGTTGCGCAGCCGGAACCGCTGGGTGATGTCGCGCACCACGGTGGTCACCGTCCGCGCGGAGTAGCAGAGCTCCTTGGCGATCTCGTCGGTCTCCCGGCCGTCGGCCACCATCCGCAGGACGGCGCGCTCCCGCTCGTCCAGGCCCCAGCCCGGTCCCTGCCCCCGGGTGCCCGCCTGCGGGTCGATCTCCGCACCGTGGTCGAGGAGGCCGTCGATCAGGTCGGGCGGCACGGTGCAGTCGCCCCCGGCCACGGTCAGCACCGTCCGTGCCAGGCGGTCGGCGTTGACCTCGCGCCGGCGCAGCAGGCCGCGGGCCCCGGCGTTGATGGCGTCCGCGGCCTCCGCCGGGGACAGTTCGGCGGCGATCACGACGATGGCGGGCCGGTGCGGGCCGGTGCGGGTCGCGTTCACCAGGTCGAGTTCCTGGCGGGCCACCCGGTCGAAGATCACGACGGCCACGGCGGCCTTCTCCGGCGGCTGGACCAGGGCGATGCCCGGGATGCCGGACAGGGCGCTGACGGCGCCGGCTTCGAGCACCGGGTCCAGGGCCACGACGCAAAGCGGCAGGGGGTTGCCCATGTGCACTCCTCGGTCAGGCTGGGATGGAACCTCTCGGCGAGGAGTCTCGGCGCCCCGTGCGCCGCGCCGCATGGGGCCCGATCACCCGTATTCCGGTACCCGGCCGGGCCGCCCCCGGCCGCGCGGCGGCCGCCGGACCGCGGCCGGCCGGCGGTACCGGCCGCCGCGGGCCCGGTGGCCGCGGGCCCGCCGCCGCCGTGGCCGCTCGCGGGCCACGCCGGACCGCCCGGCGACGCGGAGGTGGGGGACGGCGGGGGCGGCGACTGGGTAGTCCGCCGCGAAATGTACGGGTGCAACCACCCTGTACGGACGGGCGGCGCCGCTGGAAGGTGATGGACGTGACCACAACCGACACCGCCTCCTCCGCCACCTGGCCGACGCCCTCCTGGTGGGCACCGGCCGCGACCCTGCGCGAACGGCTGTCGGCCCCCCACCCGCCCGTGACGCCGGCGGCGGGGCCGCCCGCCGGGCCGCGGGCCCGCTCGGCGGTCGAGCTGGCCTGCGAGTCCGTGCGGTCGGCCCGGCTGGGCGCCGACGCCGGGCTGGTCGCGGCGCTCGCCGCCGAACCGCCGCTCCGGCTGGCGGGCCGGCTCGCCAAGCCGCAGTGGGCGGTGTTCGCGGAGAGTGCGGTCGCCGCGGCCCCGGGGACGCCGGCGGACGTCTCCGGCGAGGCGCCGGCGGCCGTGCCGGACGAGGCGGCGGACGGCGCGGCGGTGTTCGAGCCGGTGCTGCGCCCGTTGGTGGCGGCGGCGGTCGCCGAACTGGCCGAGCAGGCCGGGGCGGGCGGCGCCGAGCCGGGCGAAGTGGCGGTGTTCGCCCGGGAGTACGCGCACTGGCTGGCACAGCGGCTGGCCAAGGCCGCCGCCCGGACCCTGGTCGTCGAGCTCGCCGCCGCGCGGGACGCGGGCGACCTGTCGGGCGCCACCGGGGCGGACCGGTTCGCCGACTTCACCGCCCGGGCGGGCACCCGGGCCGGCCTCGCCCGGCTGTTCGCCGGGTACCCGGTGCTCGCCCGGCTGATGGCCCGCACCTGCCGGCACACCGCGCGGTCCGGCGCCGAGCTGCTGGCGCGGCTCGCCGCCGACCGGCGCGAGATCGCCGAGGAGCTGTTCGGCGGGCGCGACCCGGGCCCGCTGGCCGACGTCGAGCTGGGGCTCGGGGACCTGCACCAGCAGGGCAGGTCGGTGGCGGTGCTCCGGTTCGCCGGCGGCGGCAGCGCGGTCTACAAGCCCCGGCCGGTCGGCCAGCACGCCCTGCTGGACGGGATGGCCGGCTGGCTGGACACCAAGGTGGCGGGCCTGGGGCTGCGCACCCCGCGCTGGGTGGCCGGGAACGGCTACGGCTGGCTGGAGTTCATCGACCACCGGGCCTGCCGCTCGCTGACCGAGATCGACCGGTTCCACCGGCGGCAGGGCGCGCTGGTCGCCCTGGCCTACACCCTCGAAGGGGTCGACCTGCACTGCGAGAACCTCCTCGCGCACGGCGACCAGCCCGTCCTCGTCGACGTCGAGACACTGCTGCACCCCGTCCTGCGCGAGGGCGGCACCACCCTGCCGGACCCGGCCACCGCGGCGCACGCCTCCTCGGTGCACCGCACCTGCCTGCTGCCGCAGCTCCTGATGGGCGAGCTCGGCGCGGTCGACATCTCCGCACTGGGCGGCGCGCCCGGCGGGGAGTTCCCCAACACCCGGATGGCCTGGGAGGACGCGGGCACGGACGGGATGCGCCTGGTGCGCCGCCCCGCGCCGTTCACCGGCGCGCTGAACCGGCCCTACGGCGAGGTGGCGGGGCACCGGAACTCCGACCGGCTGGCCTCCGTCCTGGCCGGATTCCGGTCCGGGTACGACGCCGTCGTCCGGCACCGCGACGAACTGTCCAGCCCGGGCGGCCCGCTGGCCGCCGGTGCGGACGCGCTCGGCCGGCTCGTGGTCCGCCCGACGATGCTGTACGCCACGCTGCTGGAGGAGGCGACCCACCCCCGGCTGCTGCGCGACGGGCTCGACCGGGACGCCGTGTTCGCGGTGCTGTGGGCCGAGTCGGACGGCGACCCGGCCCGCCAGGCCCTGATCGAGCACGAGATCGCCGACCTGTGGGACGGCGACGTCCCCGTCTTCTTCCACCGGCCTGGCGCACCCGAGGTGTTCGCCTCGGACGGCAGCACGGTGCCCGGAGTCCTGGACACCTCGGGCCTGGCGTCGGCGCGGGCGAAGCTCGCCGCCATGAGCACCGTCGACCGCCACGACCAGGAGTGGATCATCTCGGCCACCCTGGCGTCCGCGGATCCGGGCGCCGCCCGGTCCCGGCACCTGGCGGGCCGGCTGACCCGCACGGCCCCGGCCGCCGTGCCGGAGCCCTCGGCGCTGCTGGCCGCCGCCTCGGGGATCGCCGACGAGATCGCCGGCCGCTGCGTCCGCGGGCCGGACCGGGTCAACTGGATCGGCCTGGAGTCGGTCGACGACCGCTGGACGGTGCTGCCCATGGGGGCCGGGCTCGCCCAGGGGTACACCGGGGTGGCCCTGTTCCTGGCCCAGCTCGGCGCGCTCACCGGCTCCGCCCGGCACACCGGGCTGGCCCGGGCGGCGCTCGCCCCGGTGCCCGGACTCGTCGCCGCGATGGC
Organism: Kitasatospora sp. NPDC057223; assembly: GCF_042669755.1. NCBI lineage: Bacteria > Bacillati > Actinomycetota > Actinomycetes > Kitasatosporales > Streptomycetaceae > Kitasatospora > Kitasatospora sp. NPDC057223. The sequence continues at coordinate 36,983 of NZ_JBHUWW010000072.1, forward strand.
AGCCGACCCGGCGCTCGCCCGGGCCGTGGGCCCGGGCGGCTTCGACGGGCTGGGCGGGGTCTGCTACGCCCTCGCCCGGGTGGCCAACCTGCTGGACGACGATCTCGCCGACTGCCTGCCGACGGCGCTGGACGCCCTGGCGCTGGCGGCGCTCGGCGACGACACCCCGCCGGACGTGTCGGCGGGCCTGGCCGGAGCGCTCGCCGCCCTGCACGCGGTGCACCGCGAGCGCGGACTGCCGCAGGCGGCCGACCTCGCCGACCGGATCGCCGAACGGCTGCTGCGGCTCCCGCCGGCCGGGCCGGCCGGGCCGGCCGGCGACGGGCCGGCGACACGCTTCGGTTTCGCCTTCGGCGAGGCCGGGATCGGCTGGGCGCTGACCCGGCACGCCCGCTTCGCCGGCGGCCCGGCGGGCGAGCGGGCCGGCGTCGCCGGCCGGGCCAGGCTGGGCGCCGCCCTCGCGGCGGCGGACCGGCTCGACGCGGGCTGGTGCTCCGGGACGGCCGGCGCCGTCCTGGCGGCCGCCGACGCCGGGCTCTGTCCGCAGCCTGCGGACGGCCCGGCCCGGGACGCGGTCCGCCGGCTCACCGAGCACCCGCCGGCGGCGGACCTCAGCCTGTGCCACGGCGAGCTCGGCACCGCCGAGGCGCTGACCGCCCTCGCGGCGCGCGGCCACGCGGGTGCGCAGAGCAGCCTGAGCGGCCGGGTCGGCCTGGTCCTCGGCCTGCTCCACGACTGGGGGCCGCGCTGCGGAACCCCCGGGCACGTACCGACGCCCGGACTCCTCACCGGATTGTCGGGCATCGGCTACGCCCTGCTCCGGCTGGGCTTCGCCGGCGCGGTGCCCTCCGTCCTGCTGCTGGACCCCGCTCCGGCGACCGCGGCGTAAGCCGCCACAACGACCATTTTCGGACATCGCACCGCGGAACAGAAATGAACTCTCAATAAACAGATTGATCCCGCGTCGGATCGATTTCCCGAATGGAAAGGAAGACCAATGTCCCACTTCCTGCAGAACGGTACCGTCCACGGCGAGGCCACCGGCGCGTCCGCGGCGGCGACCGATCCGGCCGGCGAAATCCGGCTCGTCCGCTGGAACGGGGCGTGCGCCCGCACCCGGGCGCTGGCCGGAATGAATCTGGGCAGCGGCGTCGTGGTCGGCCTCGGCTCCATCACCACCACTGTCTCGGTGCCCGCCTGACCTGCCGTCACGAGACATTCTGTGCGCTCAGGTGTACGACACTTCCTGAGACGAGCGACTACTATCCGAAGCTATGCGTGTGCGGGCAGCTCATCTCATCGGCCGAGAGGCCGAAGTCACCAAGCTCGGCGAATCATTGCGGGATCTGGACCGGTCACGCGGTTGTACGGCGTTTCTGGTCGGAGAGGGAGGCACCGGCAAGTCGCGACTGGTGGCCGAGTTGATCGGGTCGGCCCTGGACGCCGGCGTCCGGGTCCTGAAAGGCCGGAGCAGCACCATCGGTCCGATGGTGCCGCTCCGGCCCCTCACCGAGGCCCTGATGCCGCTCTCCCGCGGCGGGGTGGCACCCGACGAGGCGAGCCTCGGCCCGTACCGCCCGGTGCTCGGCCGGCTGATCCCGGACTGGAGCACCGGCGCGCCGGACCAGGGATCGACGGTGGTGCTCGCCGAGGCGGTCCTCCGCCTGCTCGCCTCCGCCGGCCGCGAGCACGGCTGCCTGCTGGTGCTGGAGGACCTCCACGACGCCGACACCGAGACGCTGGCCGTCGTCGAGTACCTGGTGGACAACCTCGAACAGCAGCCGATCATGCTGGTGGCGACCGTCCGGTCGGAGCCCGGCGAGGCACTGCGCCTCGCCGAGTCCGCCGGACGCCGCCGCAGCGGGACGGTGTTCCGGCTGGCACCGCTGGACGCCGAGGAGGTCGGCCGCCTGATCGCCTCCTGCCTGGACACCGACCCCGCCCTGGTACCCGCCGAGGTGCTCACCCAGATGCGGGAGGACAGCGCGGGCATCCCGTTCCTCGTCGAGGAACTCCTCCAGGGCGCGGTCACCGGCGGCTCGCTGGTCCGCGAGGGCGCCGCCTGGCGCGTGGCCGGCAACCTGCGCCGGAACGTGCCCAGGGCGCTGCTGGAGGGCGCCATCCACCGCATCGACCAGCTCGGCCCGCAGGGGCAGACGCTGCTCTCCGCCGCCGCCGTGCTCGGCCGGCGGTTCCCCCTGTCGGTGCTCCAGCTGATGACCGGCGCCGACGACCGGAGCCTGCTCAGCCACCTGCACGCGAGCGTGGCGGTCCGGCTGGTCTCGGCCGACGAACCCGCCCCCGACTGGTACGCCTTCCAGCACCCGCTGACCGCCGAGGCGCTGCTGGCCCAGCTCACCCCGTCCGCCCGGGCCGCCCTGTCCCACCAGGCCGCGGACGCCATCGAGACCCTCAACCCCGGCCTGCCGGGCGACTGGTGCCCGCTCGCGGCGACCCTGCGCGCCGACGCCGGCGACCCCGTCCGGGCCGGCCGGCTGTTCACCGAGGCCGGCCGCCGCGCCCTCGCCGGGGGCGCGGTGGGCTCCGCGGTCGCGCTGCTCGACCGGGCCGAGCGGCTGCTGGCCGGGGGCGACGACTCCGCCGCCCGGGCCGAGGCCCTGGAGGCGCTGCTGCCCGCGCTCGCCGAGACCGGCGACCTCACCCGCGCGCTCAGCCTGACCGGCAGCCTGCGCGAGCTCGTCGGCGCCGGCCTGGGCGCGGCCCGGCTGGCGGCCCTGCACACCCGCCTCGCGCAGGTGGCGTACATGGCGGGCCGCTGGGCCGACGGCAACAACCAGATCGAACGGGCCCGCGCCCTGCTGGGCACGGCACCGGACGAGGCCCACACCGCGCTGACCGACGTGGTCGAGGCGTACCTGTGCCTCGACACCCCCGGACCGGACCGCACCCAGCGGGCCGAGCGCCTCGCCCGGGCCGCGATCGGCACCGCCGAACGGCACGACCTGCCCCTGGTCGCCTGCCAGGCGTGGGAGCTGCTCGGCGTGGTCGCCCGCGAACGCGACCTGTCGGAGGCCAGCACCTACCTGGAACGGGCGATGGCCACCGCCGAGCGGCACAGCCTGCCGCTCCAGCGGATGTACGCGCTCACCCGGCTCGGCGGCGTCCGCTGGCTGGCCGACGGCAGCACCGCCACCCTGGAGGAGGCCCGCACGGAGGCCCGGCGGCTCGGCGCGGTCACCGTCGTCTACAGCCTCGACGGGATCCTCACCCTGCACGACGTGCTGTGCGGCCGGTTCGCCGAGGCCCGCGAGCTGGGCGACGAGACGCTGACCATGGCGGCCCGCCTGAAGCTGACACCGGTGGCCCGCTACCTGCTGATGACCCGTTCGGTGCTGGCCGCCCACCAGGGCGACCGGGCCGCGATGGAGGAGGCCCTGACCGACTTCGGCCGCTGGGGCGGGAGCGGCTCGCCCGAGGAGCCGCTGGCCCTCGGCCTCGCCCGGGTGTTCTGCGCCCTCCTGGAGGAGGACCGGGACCGGGCCGCCCGGGACATGGCCGGCCTCCAGGCGCTGGAGGCCGAGAACCCGACCACCTTCCACCTGAGCGGACGGCACGGCCTCGGCCTGCTGCTCGACCTCCTGGACGGCCGGGCCGACCGCGCCCGCCTCGACCTGGTGGCCGCCAGCTCCGCGGGCCGGATGCGCTGGAACCGCCAGTTCGTCCTGCTCGCCGAGGCCGTCCAGCTCGGCCGGGAGGGCCGGCCCGAGGCGGCCGGACGCGCCGCCCTCCTCGCCCAGGAGGCGGGCACGCCCTACCCCACCGCCCGCCACCTGGGGCAGCGGCTGGTCGCGGAGGAGGCCCACGCGCTGGGCTGGGGCGATCCGGAAGGATGGCTCCGGGAGGCCGAGCACCACTTCCGCGAGACCTCCGCCACCGCGGTGGTCGGCGCCTGCCGGACGCTGCTGCGCGCGATCGGCGCGCCCGTCCGCCAGCACCGCACCGGCAGCGACCTGATACCGCCGGAGCTGCGCCTCAAGGGCATGACCGTCCGTGAGTACGAGATATTCCAGCTGATGGCCGACCGCCTCAGCAACAAGGACATCGCCGCCCGGCTCTACATATCGCCGCGCACCGTGGAGAAGCACGTCGCCAGCCTGATCGCCAAGACCGGCCTGCCGAACCGCTCCCAGCTCTGCGCCCTGGCGGCGGAGCAGGCCTGACGACCGGCCGGTCCCGGCGCCGATGTGGGGGTCGCGGGCCGGAAGATACGTGCTCCTCACCCATGAACCGCGGGCCCCCGCCGCGGCAGGATCGGCGGTGCGGCCGGAACCCGGCCGACTCCGGCGGTCCGCAGAGGGTGAGGGGCGAGCGATGGCAGAGGGGTACCCCGCGGGTCGGGACTCGGCAGAGGCGGATCCGTACGCCACGTTCTACCCCGGCCTGATCGAGGCGGTGCTCCGCGGGCAGGACGCTCGGGGCTGGTCCGTCACCGCAGAGGACTTCTGGTGCCGCGTCACCCCCGGCGACGCCGGCGCGGGCCGGCGGCAGGGCTGGAAGCTGCACGTGTCCGCCACCCCGCTCTCCGCCCCGACGGTGCTGACCCGGGCCGCCCAGGTGCTGGTCGCCGCCCGGGCCCCGTTCAAGTGCGCCGGTACACCCGGCCGTCTGACGGATCTCGTCTCCGCCCGCTACGACCGGGGCGCCGGCGGCAAGTTCATCACCGTCTACCCGCACGACGACGACCAGTTCCGGCGACTCGCCGAGGAGTTGCACCGGGCCACCGCGCACCTGCCGGGGCCGGGCATCCTCTCCGACCGGCAGTACTGGCCGGGCAGCCTGGTGCACTACCGCTACGGCGCCTTCCGGGGATTCCCCCGGCTCACCAACGACGGCTCCCCCGAGCCGATGCTGCGGGCACCCGACGGGAGCTTCGTCCGCGACCGGCGGCCGGCCGGTTTCAGCCCGCCCGCCTGGGCGGTCCTCCCGCTGCCGGCGCCCGAGGGGCCGCCGCCCGCCCCGGGGACGAGCGTCCTGCTGAACGACCGCTACGTCGTGCACAGGGCGATCCGGCACGCGTACAAGGGCGGCGTCTTCCTCGCCACCGACCGGCGGACCGGACAGGAGGTCGTCGTCAAGGAGGCCCGCCGGCACGTCGGGGCCACCCTGGAGGGCACCGACGCGGGCGACCTGCTCGCCCACGAGGCGCGGATGCACGCGCTGCTGGCACCGCTCGGCCTCTGTCCGCAGGTGCTGGACCTCTTCGAGCAGGGCGGCAACCGGTACCTCGCCGAGGAGCGCGTCCCCGGCCTGACGCTGCGCTCCTGGGTGGCCGGGCGGCTCCGCCCGGACCGGGCGTCGGTGCTGGAGCTGGCCGGGCGGCTGGTGGCGGTGGTCGGGGCCGTCCACGGGCTGGGCCTGGTCCTGCGGGACTTCAACCCCAACAACCTGATGGTCACTCCGGACGGCGAAGTCCGCCTCATCGACCTGGAGACCCTCGCCCGCCCCGGTGACCACGTCCTGCGGCTCCACACGCCGGGCTTCGGCGCGCCCGAGGTGGTGGACGGCGCCCCGAGCGGCCCGGCCCCCGGCCCGGACTCCGACCTCTACAGCCTCGGCGCCGTACTGTTCCACCTGCTGACCGGCGCCGAACCCCTGCTCGCCCCGGACCGCGGGGCGAGCCGCGGCCGGGCCGAGCGCCTCGCCGCCCTGCTGGCCGCCGCCCTCGCCGACCGCCCGGACCTCGCCGCCCTCCAGCCGCTGGTGCTGGGCCTGATGGCGCCGGAGCCGAGCGACCGGTGGAGCCTGGACACCGTCCGCGAGAGGCTCGCCGCGCTGCCCGTCGCCGTACCCGCCGACGCGCCGCCCGCCGGTGGGGGCGTCCTGGACGACCGGACGGCGGAGCGGCTGCTCTCCGACGGGCTGACCCACCTGATGGACACCATGACCCCGCTGGACGAGGTCCGGCTCTGGCCCGCCGACCCCGCCGGCGAACGGACCGACCCGCTGAACGTGCAGCACGGTGCGGCCGGCGTGCTGTCCGTCCTGACCGCGGCCGCCGCGCACCGGGCGGACCCGCGGCTGCGGGCCGCGGTCGCCGGGGCCGCACAGTGGATCGCCACCCGGCCCGAAGACGGACAGCGGCTGCCCGGGCTGCACTTCGGGCGCTCCGGCACCGCCTGGGCCCTGCTGGACGCCGCCCGGCTGCTCGACGACGACGCCCTCGCCGGGCGCGCGGCCCGGCTGGCCCGCGAGGTGCCGGTGCGCTGGCCCAACCCCGACGTGTGCCACGGCACGGCCGGCGCCGGCCTGACCCAGCTCCACTTCTGGCAGGCCACCGGCGACAAGGAGTTCCGGGAGCGCGCGGTGACCGCGGCCGAACACCTGCTGACCACCGCCGCCCAGGGCCGGTCCGGTGTGGTGTGGCCCGTCCCGGCCGGCTTCGACTCCGAACTCGCCGGAATCACCCATCTCGGGTTCGCCCACGGCGTCGCCGGCATCGGTACCTTCCTGCTGCTGGCCGGGCTCGCCGCCGAGCGGGAGGACTTCGTGCACGCCGCCGGGGCGGCCGCCGCGACCCTGCTCGCCACCGCACGCGTCCGGGACGGCGGCGCCGCCTGGCCCGTCGAGGACCGCACCGCCGACGCCCCCGTGCACGCCCCCCACTGGTGCAGCGGCGCCTCCGGCATCGGCACCTTCCTGATCCGGCTCTGGCAGGCCACCGGGGATCCCCGCTACCGCGAGTGCGCCGAGCAGGCCGCGACCGAGGTGTACCGCTGGCGGTGGCGGAGCTCGCCGGCCGCCTGCCACGGCCTGGCCGGCAACGCCGAGTACCTGCTCGACCTCGCCGAGGCCCTGGACGACCCCGGCCACCGGCGCCGCGCCGAGGAACTCCTCGCCTGCGCCCACGCGCGGCACGTCGTCCACGACGGGCTGCTCCTGATCCCCGACGACACCCTGGGAAGGGTGGGCGTCGGTCTCAACACCGGACTCGGCGGGCCGCTCGGCCTGCTGCTCCGGCTCCGACACGGCGGGCCACGCCGCTGGCTGCCCGCCCCCGACCCGGCCGGAAGGAGGTGACCACCATGACCGAGGACGTCAACGCCCTGCAGCTGCTGGAGAGCGAGGAGCAGACCACCGCGGCGTACCCCTGTTTCCCGTTCAGCATCTTCCAGTGCGGGAACTGGAGCATCAACGACATGTAGTGACCGGGGCTCCCCTGACAGCGCGGGTGGCCGGGATCCTCCCGGCC